>JAJSLM010000007.1 GCA_026127925.1 Thermoplasmatales archaeon | reverse complement strand
ATACAGAATGTGCACCTTTGTCCAGTTCATAAGACATAGTTACCATTATACTCCATATACTATAAGCTTTTCGCTCGCTTTCATCCCCTATCTTGCGAAAAGGGAATTCCCGCTCGCAAATGTTAAACTATCTTTGATGCGGCTCTGCCTCGGTTACTCTCTGAAAAGATAGAGCTTTATTGCATGATCATTTCTAGAAATTACAAGGAGAAGATTAACCATTTGAAACGATTTCATCCCACAATTGGTGGGGCAAAATAGTAATATTCATTGAATTACGATCTTCTTCCCAAAAGTTAGGAAATGTAAACATCAAAAAGCTTACAAATTTTTACCGTTACTTAAACGAGTTTTCTAGTAGTGCAATCTCCTTTTGAGAAAGTTTCCAACCCATAGAATTTGCATTCTCAATAACGTGCTGCGGGTTAGATGCGCGTGGTATTGGAAAAACGAAGTCGTACTTTGTAAGAAACCAGTTCAGTGCGATCTGGGATGGAGATACCTTACCATGGTTTGCTATTATCTCATTATAGGCCTCTGATGGATATGCAGATGCTTTGGTTAGATCGCCATGTCCTAGCGGATAATATGGCAGTATTGCAATGTTGTTTTCCCTACAAAACGGTATCAGATCATTCTCGATATCTCTCTTCTGCAGGCTGAAATCCATCTGCGTGGAAATTATCTCGTACTTCCGCAGAGCAGCTATCGCTTCCTTGGTTTGCTCAAGACCGAAATTGCTAATCCCTATATAGCGAATCTTCCCGTCATCCACCAGCTTTTCCATAGCATGCATCGTCTCAGTTATTGAGAATTTCTTGCTGGGAAAGTGCAACTGATATAGATCAATGTACGGCGTTTCCAGAGCAGCCAGACTGTGATCGCACGAATTTATAACCTTCTCAAAGGAGAAATGATTTGGAAAAACCTTTGTTGCTATAAAAAGATCGTTTCTGTCATATCCCTTTATTGCTTTAGCAACCAGTCGTTCAGTTCCATATATCTCAGCAGTATCTATGAGATTCAAACCAAGTTCCAACCCAGTCTTTATAGCATTCACTCTTCTGTCTTCGTTTGGCCTTATATGAAATGCCTTGTCCATTACGATCCACGAAGGGTCGTAATACGTACCCATACCTATTCTCGAAACAGAAAATCCTGTCTTACCAAATTCCTTTTTTTCTATCATGTTTTAACCTCATGATTCTTTACCTGGAAGTAAATTTCCTTCCTCAATAGAACGTTGCCTGAACAGTTTCATCCTTGACATAAATGGAACATAAAGGGTATTCAATATTATAGAAAATAAGACTATGAAGGACGTTATTACGGTTATTATGGGCCCGTATGTTAGCAAATACACGTTGTGTGTTAATAGTCCAATGCTAAGTGGAAGTACTGAAAGAACTATCGAAACAATGCCACGCGGACCCACGGCAGAATAAAAAGCCATGGAAGCTTTATCAATCTTTTGCCTATGCCCAAAAAATGGTGCCATGGAAGCCAGAACAGCAGCAGGGCGAACCACCAGAAGCAGCATTGCAGTGAAAAGGAGACCGTATAACACATAATCAACGATATCTGACCTTAACAGCATTCCACCAATAGCAATGAATATAATAGCCTCGGAAAGAACGGCCAGGTTCTCGCTGAATGCGGTTTCGCGATTCCAAAAGATTGTCTTGTCTGAAAAATTCCCGATAATTGCTCCCGTAGCTATAACGGCCGGGAATGGCGTTATTTTTGACGCCTGTAGCGCGATGAATTCTAAAATCACTATGCCAAGCATAAACGCTACAACGAGATTCTCGAAATTCATAATCTTGTTGATGACTATAACAAGAACACCGACCACAATTCCAATTAAAGCAGGGATTATGATCTGAACAAGAAACTCGAGAACCGATCCAGGAATGAGGCCGATATGAGAAACAAAGGTGGAGAAGAATGCGGAATATGAAGATGCAGGATCGACTATGAAAAGAGCGATAGATACCAGCACGATACTTATGGGATCATTGAACATGCTTTCCCCTATAATAGTACTTGAGATCTCTTCTTTTACATGGATTTTCTTGAAGAGTGGAATAAGAGTAGCAGGATCAGTGGGAGATATTATTGCACCGAAGAGGAATCCGACAGAGAATGGGGCTTTGAATACATATGAAAAGATAAGACCTGCCAAAAGTGCAGTAACTATGACACCGATAGTATCTAAAGAAACGATCTTGGCGAAGTATTTTCTTATTGCCTTCAAGTCCATGTGGTGACTCTCGAAATAGAGAATGAATACGATCCCCAGTATTCCGAAACCAAAACCTCCAAAATCAAGCATAAAAGAGCTGGCGTATTCGTATTTAATCAAACCCAGAGCCGGACCGAACAATATACCTATGATTATTAGAATTGGCACATCTACAACTGAGATTTTTCTGGCAATGGGTATAGCAAATGCTGCCAGTATCAATATTAAACTTAATTGGTAATACTCTGTTGTTATACTGAAAACCATTTCCTATTTCTCTTCCTCCAGTGATACTGGAAAATTTCTTTTATGTTTAGTTTTCTGGTACAGTTCAAGAACTTTACGATCTACTTCACTTACCGGATCTCGGTGTTTCATAAACAGGTTTTCTACCGACTGATCCATCTGATCGTATGTCATTCCAAGCTCATCCTCATCGGACTGATGTTCCCACAAACCTGCAGATGGTTTTTTATTTATGATATTCTGCGGAACACCAAGGCTTTCACCAAGTTGTTTCACATCCCGTTTCAGTAGGTGAATTATGGGTTCCACGTCGCATGCTCCATCTCCAAATTTTGTAAAGTATCCAAGATAGTTTTCTGTCTTGTTAGTCGTACCAATAACAACCCCATCGTGTATATTCGAAAAATAATAAAGGATGCTCATCCTAATTCTTGCTTTTATGTTTCCCAAAGCAGAAATGTCGCTAGCCCCAAGAGACTTCTGGAACTGTACAAATATCGGTGTTATATCAATAGTTGTAAGGTTTACATTCGCAATGCTGGCAAGATCATAGACGTCATCATAGTCTGATCTTGGTGTCGTATCAGAAGGCATAAAAAATGGAAAAATCTTAAAATGCGGTATAGATTTCTTAAGGAGCATCAGCGTCACTGAACTATCTATTCCACCGCTTAAACCAACTATTGCGTTTCTGCTGCCAACGAATTCTCTCAGGAATTTGGTGATTCTCTGTATTTCTTGTTCTGCATCCATTGATGTCTGACAATTATATCTTGTCCATAAATAAAGCTTGTCAATTTATAGTATCAATTGAAAGCTCAAAATTATTGAATGGAATCCTATTCTGCTTGTAAAGTAGATCTTTAAAACAATTGAGTGCCATTACAATGAATTCAAGGATCGAGTGGATGGACTTTTTCGTAGTTCACATAAACTGTGTTAATTTGTGAACAGAGTGATTATGGCCAATAGTTGTCCTTACGCCGCCTAGACGTACCATTTTGCGAAACTTCGAGCAGCCAATAAAAAACGAAGGTTTCGGAAAGATCAAACCAATCCTTGCATATTAATGGCGTCAACAAGATTCCTAAATATCATTAGAGATGTCAGCGAACCTACCCCACCCGGAACTGGTGTAATCGCTGAAACCTTATCTTTTATACCTTCAAAATCCGCATCTCCAACAATCTTATCACCCACAACATTTATCCCCACATCAATTACAACGCTTTCTGGTCTCACAAAATCAGTCGTGATCAATCCGGGTTTGCCGGCAGCTGTAACTATGACATCAGAAGACCGGCAGAGATCCTTCAATCTTAAGGTTTTGCTGTGGCATACCAAGGGAGTAAAATTATTCGAGAGAAGCATCATAGAAAGTGGTTTGCCAACGGTTAGAGTTCTGTTTATTATTGCAATAACCGAACCCTGCAGAATCCCGATTTCAGAAATAAATTCCATGACAGATGCCGCAGTGGCTGGTCTTAGACTGCCCTCCCCTGACATCAACCTTCCAAGATTTAGGTATGTTACTCCGTCAACATCCTTCTCAGGCGGTATAAGGTTGATGAATTCGTGATAATTAAGATGTTTTGGGACGGGCGACTCAACGATTACTCCATGGACATCAGGATCAAGAGCGATCTTTCTCACCTCGGAATTGACTCTTTCCTGGGAAACATCGCTTTCGAGCATCAGAATCTTTGTTTCCACTCCAAATTCAGAAGCTCTTTTTATTTTAGCATTAAAGTATTGCTCCGAAGCTGGATCTTCTCCTATCTTCACAATTCCCAAGCAAGGGGAAATACCTGAATTTTTTAATGATGCAACAGAAGATTTTATATCTGCTTTAATTTTTGTCGCAATTTGTTTTGAGGATATTATTCCGGTGAGAATAGTTATCAACTCCATTCTATAACGGTTTTAACCTCTCCGGACTTCTTGTGTAAGAAGATATCCGTGTCATCAGGCTTAACTCTGGATGTAATCATATTAGGTACTAGGTCTCCATATTGATAATTCCACCTAGTGAGATCCTGCAGTGCTTTTTCGTAATGTACTCTTGAACCATCTACAGAACCCATTATCGTTATGTTCCTCTCAATTATATAATCGATGTCTGAACCATCGAAAGTGGATGCTGGAGCATTACTGTTTGTTCCAAACAAGATCATTATTCCATTGTTATTCATTTTCCTGATAAATCTGAAGATTGTTCCCGGATCGCCACTTGTGTCTATAGCAAGATCGAAGCCATTCTTCTCCTTTAATACATCTTTAGTGTAATCATAAAAAGTTATGTTCGCTTTGTCCATCATCCCAAGTTTAAATTCTGTCTCAGGATGTCTGTTAGTCATGTAAGTCTGGAAACCATAATCTCTTGATGTCAGACCATAAAGAAATGCTTCATTTCCCGTTCCTATTATTAAAGACCTTTTTTCATCATATGCTCCGTTTGCATCCGTAAAAACGGACTTTCTTGATACTATATCAAACATTTCGAAAGCTTTTCTGACATTTTTTAAGGGTTCAGTTAAAACTGCTACTTTGACTATATCTGGATCCTCTACCTTAACAAGATTCTGAGGATAATCCTGGAATTCCGATCTCATGAAACCATTAAGTCCGGTTATTCCCGCTTCGTGTTTTTCACCATCTGAACAATTATCTGAACGACCTATAAGGCAATTAACGCATTTGCCCGGACGTCTAACAACCGGGACAACATAATCGCCCTTTTTAATCCCCAGATCGTTATCCTCGGCTTCAATAACTTTAGCCAGACATTCATGACCTAAGATCAATTTCTGTTCCCCGCGTGGCGCATAAGCAAACGGAAGCGACCCTGAAACTATTCCCCTATCAGTTCCGCATATTCCAGTGTATATTGGTTTCAATTTGATAGGCAAATTTTCATCGACATCGATTTGCTCGTATTTTACTCCCCATTTCGGCGGTTCCGTTGTTATGGCATCCACTTTCATGATCGCGTATCTTTACAGAATATATAACAAGTGCTCGTTGAACGCCGTCTACCTGTTTAAAAACAATGCAATGATTGTTGGAACAGAAACAATTTCAGTTATTTTAAGGACTATTGACTCAGGACCACCATTAAATTAGTGCACCACCAGATGTACTTACCTGATACATGCAACGGTTCAAATGCATATGAAGCCTCATTAAGACAAACTCAACTCACCGCATATATACAAAATTATTTATTACTACTTATTCTCTTAAGACTCCAATGGAACATTCCAACATCGTAATAATTGGTGGTGGCATAGTTGGTCTTGCCATAGCAGCTGAACTTTCAACAAACAATGAAGGCATATTTGTTTTCGATAAAAATAAAATGGTGGGCATGGAAACAAGTAGCCATAACAGCGGTGTGATACATTCAGGGATCCATTATCCAAGAGGAACCCTTAAAGCCAGATTAGCAGTTGAAGGAAACAGAATGATTTACGAATTATGCAATGAATACAACATACCTTTCAAGAAACTCGGGAAATTAACAGTCGCGAATAACGAGAATGAAATAATTGAACTTGAACGCCTTATGAAAAACGGAGAGGACAACAACGTAGAGAATCTTAAGTACCTCGACAAAGAAGAGATCAGATCCATGGAACCGAACATAGAGGCACAAAGGGCTATTTATTCTCCTTCTACGGGAATAGTGGAGCCTTTCGATTTGATTAACCTGTTTTACCGAAAAGCTGTGAATAATCAAGCGGAAATTGTCACCAATACTGAAGTAAGTTCTATCAGGAAGGTCGATTCAGAATACGAACTGACCGGTCTCAGCTCTGGAGAACCGTTCACCTTAAGATCAAAAACGGTCATAAATTGTGCCGGCCTCCATTCGGATGAAGTTGCGGCCATGATCGGGCTAGATGTTAACAAACTCGGATACAAAATACAATTATGCAAGGGTGACTACTTCAGAATAAATGGAGCAAAGCCTGTTCGGATACCAGTATACCCAGTTCCTTCCTTCCCAGGTTTAGGCATCCATCTCACACCTGATCTTTCGGGATCTGTAAGAATGGGACCAAACGCATACTATGTTGACAGCATAGATTACAGAGTGGAATCTGACAAGAATGAGTTCACGAATTCTGTACGAAACTTCATGCCATCTATTGATAAATATGATATCAGCCCTGATTCTTCAGGGATAAGACCGCAAATAAAAAAGGATAAAAGTGGCTTTAAAGACTTTATCATCGCTCACGAAGTTAATAATGATCTATTTGGTTTCTTCAACCTGATCGGCATAGAATCACCTGGACTTACCTCGGCGCCAGCCATAGGAAAATATGTTTCGGAAATGTATGAAACAGAAATTAAATCCTGAATCTTGCTGTTTGAAAATAGTTCTGAGCCCGTGCGAATTCGAGTAAGAGTACGTCTAGGCGTCCGTTACGGTACAAAACTTATTGACACACGCAAGATGAGAACTAGTTATTATTAATTATAGCATACTATTATGGTTGAATATAATGGCCCGCGAGAGTTATCTGCTTTCACTCAATGCTTCGATCCGATCCTTTATTTTCACGATTTTGGCAATCCTATCGCCATTCTATCTTCTTGAGCTGGGACTCAATGCTATAGAGATAGGGCTTTTAATTTTGGCATTTGCCGCTGTAACTATGGTTTTTGTATACCTGTTCAGTTTCCTGAAAATTCCGTTGAAAGAAAGAGTCTTAATCCTTTCTGTTTTGCTTTTTATTACACTTGCGATACTCTTTTTCATTGGTGGCATAACTGCGTATATAATTGCCCTATTGATTTCCGGGACCTCGCTTTCAGGAAAGGATTTTACCGCCAATAGATCGATAGAACAGTACGCTATAAGCCACTTTGAAACAAACCAGAGAAAGAAGAATTTAGTATTCTCTTACTACAATTTCGGCTCATACGCCGCAAGCGCCTTGGCAGCGGGCTTGATTATAATGGTTGGCTATAATTTCAAACTTCTATTCTTTGTCTCCATGATCGTGGCTTTGTTCCAATCTGTTCCATACGCAGTAATAAGATTCCCTTCGATGGAGAGAATAAGGGGTAGATCGCCAGTAAAGGACCCTGATAAACCGAACGTAAGAAAGCTCGGATTTCTCTTTGCTATTGATGCTTTAGGTGGAGGAATGATCACCACGTCCCTGATTGTACTTTGGTTCAGGGTAACATTTGACATCGCAATTTCCACTGCAGGTATAATATTCTTGATAGTTTCCATAGTTACTGCAATTTCTGTAATTTTGTCATCAAAGATTTCTAATAGAATTGGATTAGTCAGAACAATGGTGTTTACTCATCTCGTAAGCAACATGTTCCTGATTTTGATCCCGGTGATTCACTATTTGCCAGTTGCAGAGATCTTTCTTTACCTTAGACAGACTACCAGTCAGATGGACGTGCCCGCCCGAGATAGCTTTACAAACACAATAATCAGCAAGGAATCCAGAATACGGAGCAACTCAATATTTATTAGCATAAGAAACGGGTCTCAGATACCGGGACCAGGAATAAGCGGTTTACTGATCAGCACTTTTCCACCTTTAATGTTCTTTGTATCTGGTACCGTTAAAGCTGTGTACGATTTGTTGCTTTACAGTTCATATCATTCATTTAAAGATCCTTAAACCATTGAATCTGAAATTTTTGTCTTTCCCGGTAAGATCATAATCAAAAGAAAGCACAAGAGCGAAAAACTTAGCCGACTAGTAGATCGTTATACTGCGTATCCCATCAAGTTTCCTTAACTTGGTTAAGAGTTCAGAAGGAATCGGGGAATCCGCTATTATGTAAAATTTAGGATCTGCCGTTATGTAAGGATCGTCTGCGATAGCTTGCCTAATGCTTATTCCTTCCGCGGAAATCACTTGACTTACAGACGCCAGTATGCCCGGTTGTTTTGCATCCTTTGGAATCAGAACTATTTCCCCAAGGCCAAGATCCGGTGCTACGTCCTTAAGATTCATAATCGATCTGAACTTTCCGAATATATTACTCATCTCTTCGTCATCGGATATCCTCTCGCACGTATCCTTCACGATCCTCGGATCAACGTCACATACCTTACCAATTGCACCGAACTCTATCTGGATATCATTACAGTACATTTTCCCGAACCTAATGGACAGACCGTATTCCAAAATCTTGTTTACGACCCTTCTCTGTGCAGGAAAATCTGAAAAATTTTTCTTTATCAGGTCTTGAATGGATGCCATATCGAATGATTGTAATCTTTCTTAAATATTTGGTTGTTTTGAAGCAAAGTAAATATATTATTTTTGAAAGAATTAAATCGCCAGCAATATTCAACTTGAACAGAAAATATTATACGGCAAACAAAACAAAGACATAGACTTTCAATAGAACTGTCTGCCGATACTGTCAAGTTCCTCAAAAGTCATAGGATGCTGATGCGCCATCTCGGCGAAATCACGAATGCTGAGTCCTTTGGAAATGGCAAGGGCAATCTCATTTATGATATTCCCAGCATCGTTTCCTATGGCATATCCGCCTATTATCTTCATTCTCGCGTCAACAAGGAGCCTAATTTTTCCTACCATCTCGCCGTTTATCTGGGCCATCGCATCATGGTCAAGAGAAAACTCTGCGGTTGTGAATTTTATGTTTTCCTTTTTTGCCTGTTCTGGAAGAATACCTACAAAAGAAAGTTGTGGTATAGTGAAAACTGTAAAAGGAACAGAGAGAGGATCAAAGTAATCAACAAGTCTATCTCCGGCCATAATATTGTTTGCTGCTACAAGCGATTGCCGTTTTGCAGCATGAAACAGAGGGGTAATACCATTTACATCTCCCGTAGCGTATATATTCTTGACACTCGTTTGCATTCCATTATTAACTATTATTCCATGCTTCTGGTATCTTACACCTAATTCTTCCGTGCCTTCTGGGAAAATGGGTATTCGCCCAACTGCCAGCATTACAAATTCAGAATCTATATGATCCATGCTTCCGCCGTGATCGAAATTGACTCGATATCCATCGACGATGCGTTCTATAGATTTGACTGTGGAATTCATGTAAGATTCGTATCCAGGAAGAAGAGTCAGGAGAGCATTTACTGGTTCAGGGTCCAGAGTAGCAAGAGGTTTCGGGAGCATTTCTATCACATAGACTCTCGTACCAAGGATCGAAAGAAATGATGCCGTTTCCATTCCGATGTACCCGCCTCCAATGATAACTATACTATTTGGAAGATGCCTGATTTTTGGAGAGATCGAAAAAAAACTGGAGCTTGTCACAGCGAATTCTGCCCCGGGAAACTTTGGAATGAATGTATCCGATCCCGATGCGATTATTATGTGATCTGCTGAATACCTAGCCATACCTGTACCATCATCGACGGATACAGTGTGATCATCAACTAATCGGGCAGTGCCTTTTTTTATAGACAAGCCTGCCTTAGACAATTCTTCTGTGTGTTGTTCATATCGCACATTCTGAACATGATCTTTGAGTTCTACAAGCTTTGCGTAATCCAACGAATAATTGCCAAACCGCCTCATTTTGACATAGTTATGTACATTTTCTATGATCGCTTTGGACGGTACACAGCCCTCAGAAAGGCAGTTCCCGGACATGACGCCCTTTTTGTCTATCATTAAAACTGTGTGTCCAGAACGCTTAAGTGTAAAAGCCGCAGGGTAAGCCGCTCCTCCAGCTCCAATTGTTATAACATCGTAGTGATCCATCTTTGCAAATTACGCTATCCATTAATAAATTAATGTAAAATTAAGAGGATCAGACGTAACGCTGATTTCGTTAATAACTTTAGAGCAGAGAAATAATTTTAGAGCGAACAACATTAGGAGAGATATGTCTGTTGATCTTCATGGAAAAATTCCGGAGAAAGTCAAGAATATATTGGGATGCCAATCTGACGAAGAACTAGATATTGGAATTTTCATCTCTACGATAAGCTCCGATGGAAGACCACATTTCGCAATGTTATCACCATTTCAGACGGTTATATCCAAGACTCATTCATTGTACATTTCGCTTTATTCGAACTCTCAAACTACAAAAAACCTTAAGGAGAGACACAAAGGTACGATCGCTTTTACGGTTCCACCATCCTCATTTTACATGGCAGCAGATTTTAGTTTGGTTATACTGAGCTCCTTTAACAATTCCCTTCCTGATCACTCACTCTTTATAGGTACGATGGCCTCAGTCCAGGAAGACTATTCACAAAGCGCCCCGATATATTCTACCGTAAGATTCAGAGAGGATAAGATAAAGGAGAGTTATTCCAACGAACGGATGAAACTTTGCGAAGCTGTAGAAGAACTAGAAAAATAATCCGTTCATGAAACCAAGATCCCCTGTATCTACCAAACTTTCACCTTTTCACTTACCTGTGTGGTAACAGGAGGCCTATAAGATGATCCAAAAACGTTCTCGAAGGCTTCATGATTGGTGGCCGGGATTATGGCGCGGAACTTGTCCGGGGAATGCGGATCTATAGTAATCAACCGCCTAGCTTCCTGCTCACGTACATTTGCTCGCCATATTTGTGCATATGATATGAAAAATCGCTGCTCCGGTGTCATGCCTTCAGTTTCTGTTGATGTAGTTGGATCGCGCGCTTTATGCCGCTGAAAGGCTTCAAACGCTATGCTTATGCCCCCCAGATCAGCAATGTTCTCTCCCAGCGTCAGTTCACCATTAATGTGTACGCCTGGAAATATCTCCTGTGAAGAATATAGCTCAACAACCTTCTTTGCTCTCTCTGTGAACTTTTCAATATCCTCTTCTGTCCACCACTCGTTTAAATTTCCATTTGCGTCAAACCGTCTTCCCTGATCATCAAAGCCATGGGTTATTTCATGAGATATTACTGCTCCAATAGCGCCATAATTTACTGCATCGTCTATTTCATCGTCAAAGAATGGCGGTTGAAGAATTCCAGCTGGAAACACTATCTCATTCTCTGTAGGGTTAAAATAAGCGTTCACAGTAGGAGGGGACATGAGCCATTCGTCTTTATCGACAGAAGAGCCTACACGATCCAATTGCCTTCTGACCTCAAAATTAATGGATCTTAAAACATTGCCAAAGAAATCATCCTTAAGAATCTCTATGGATGAATAATCCCTGAAGCGTTTAGGATAACCAATCTTTGTCCTTAATTTTTTAAATTTATTGACAGCCTTTTGTCTGGTTGTTTCGCTCATCCACTCGACTGTTCTAAGCCTTTCTAGAAATACCGATTTGATATCTTCGACGAGTTCTCCCATTCGCCGTCTGGCTGATTCCCCAAATTCTCTTTCGACATAGAGTTGCCCAAGGGCTTCGCCGACAAGTGCGTCGATTATAGAAACTGAGCGCTTCCATCTAGGTTCCGGTTTCTCCTGTCCGAGCAATTTTTTGTTGAAAAATTCGAAATGCTCATTGTAAGCTGCAGAATGTATATATGGGGCAGAAAAATTTAAGATTTTCCAGATCAGGTATATCTTCAAATTTTCAATCCCTTCGTTTAGGAATAGGCTATCAAGTGCCTCAAAGAACTCTGGCTGGCCTATTATGACTTCCTGAACTTTTGGTACTTTTAATGAGACGATGTAATCCCTTAAGTCGATAAGCTTGTATTTACTGCTTAGATTTTCTAAGTTCATCTTATTGTAATTCCTTTCAGCGTCTCGTAAATCTGCGCGTGCCCTGGAATTTTGAGCCAGAAACCTCTCAATCCTAACAACCGTACTAGAGTGTGATGCTACGTTTCCAAAAGATGGACGAAAAAGCAGAAACATCTTCTGAATGTGCTTTTCATATTCTTCCCTCAACTTAGAAAAAGAATTGGCGAGGTAGTATTCTCTGTCAGGTAAAGATATACCGCCTTGATAAATATGCAGAGCGTAATATTCGCTATTTTTCTCATCAGGTTCAGCATAAAAATCAAAAAAACATGGAATGCCTATTGAGTGAAGGTAGGGGATAACTTTTTTCATATCTTCAATTGACTTTATGCTATCGACCATTGTCATCAGATCGTTTATAGGGGAAAATCCAAGTCTTTCAATTGTGCTCTCATCCATTGCTGAAATATAGAACTTGCCGAGGAAATCCTTAACACTTGATCTTGAATTACCAGTATCTTTGGAGCATTCCTCAAGGATATCACGAAGAATGTATGTATTTCGTTCTATTAGTTCGTTGAACGCACCCCATCTCGTTTTATCTTCAGGGATTGCGTGAGTATTCATCCAATTTCCACACGCATAACCATAGAAATCCGTGAACGGGTTTTTCTCAAAATCCATGTATTCCAAAGAGAACTTTGGAGCTTCTGGACGTGTTTCTTTGTTTTCTGTATTTTTATTCATCAGACCCCAGAGAACCAAAATTATTAAATTTTTAGTTATGTCAGCAAGGAACTATCCCGGAATCTTGCAACGAGAGGAATCCTTCTTCACTTCTCCTCCTCAAATCTGCGAAGATATTTTTTTGCTAAATTTAAATACTTGGTATTGGATTACTAAGTATGGCCATTGATAAAGACAACAAGAAGGATTTGATCGGATATCTGAACAAAAATTTTCTTGTTTATCCCTCAAAATATCTATTTAAAAAGGATTCTGAACACGTCTTGGTATGGAGTGGGACCGATGTTTATAAATTCCTTGATTTTGCGAAATCACTGGATAAACGAGTGATTTATACATATACACCTTTGCATCCGGAAAATGAAAACCCTGAAACTCCAGAGTCTACCGAACCAGCTGCTGTCGGATTTATTATTGAGGGATTTTTAAATGTTTTTCTTATAGATCAGGATTTGTCCCAAGCAATTGGCCATGAAATTTCCTCAGCTCCAAGCGTTTCGGATGAACATAAACTTGGTGTTTCTGAATTAATAGCTCAAGACCCTGACAAACTGGCTAAGGAAATGGCTAACTTCGTCAAAGCAAATCTTGATTACATGAGTCCTGACCCTTTCAATCTGGCGTATTTTTTCAAAAAATTCTGGGAATCTAAGGGTGTTCGCGAAGAACAGAGCGATAGGAATTTTAAAGCTTTTAAAGAAAAGATCGAATTAAAGGCCACTGGAATAATAAAATCTTAACTTGTCTTTCTAATCTCAAGAGATCGTGATATCATAATCCATTACTTTTTAGTGGTATTCCAAACCGAATGTTTTCAACAAAGTTTACTGGTTAAGGGCTATGTCTGTTCCTTGTTTCTTATCAACACATCAAGCTTCTTGGTACTTGTGCGAATAAATAGAATTATTACATTTATTGCTACAGCAACCACAAATATTTGTAACCCGAAGTTCCAAAATTTACAAGATTTTGCAGTTTCAGATTATAACTTCAAGGTCGTCAGAGTCCTAAAAATATATAACATAGAGCCAACACAGTTTTTCACACAAACCTAAATTTTATATTTTTCGGCGAGGAATAAAGCCTTGACGAGAACAACTGAATATATCTTTACAATTGAGATGAAGTTATTCAATATATCATTAATCAAACGACCTTTTGCAAGAATCGTGAGGGGGTGATAATCATATCGTAATATCTAAATATGACAGTATAATTTGCTTTAAAGCACAACAGGGAATGTAATTATGAATGATTATGATCATTGTATAGAAGGAATGAGAATTTTATATAATATTCGATCGGAAAACGGATCAGATCCTGGAACCATAGTGAAAACCACAAAGAATATAGCGGAATGATTAGAGTGTATTATAAGAGATCTGAGTTCTGTGCCATAAGAAATCACTTAACCGACAGACTATTGGACTAATGCATAGTTGGTAAATTATAGTATGACAATTTATTTTTTAATTTCCATACTTATTTTTGTAGCCACACTCATTCTGGTCCTGAAGAATCCAAAACATGTGGGAGTAGGATACTGGACCTTGATAGGTGCAGTCCTGAGTTACTTTCTCGGAATTATAACCCTGTCAAACGTATTAGAAGTCTGGGGAATTGTCTGGAATGCAACTTTTACATTTGTTGCAATAATAATTATCTCTTTGATCTTTGACGAGGCAGGCATCTTTGAATACGCCGCAATTAGGATTTCAAGGTTCGCTAAAGGAAATGGGGTTTTGCTCTTTGTCTTTATAGTGATTCTTGGTGCAATGATATCTGCAATATTCGCCAACGATGGCACAGCGTTGCTCCTCACTCCAATTGTGTATTCCATGCTGTACCGGTTGAAGGTTGAAAAGAAATACATCATTCCATTTATTATGGCAACAGGATTTATTGCAGATTCTGCCAGTCTTCCTCTTCCTGTAAGCAACCTAGTAAATATAGTTAGTTTGACGTACTTCAAGCTTAACTTTATTGGCTATACAAAAATAATGATTTTCCCAGACATAATTTCAATACTTGCGTCTCTTTCGCTTCTCCTGTTATTTTACAGACATTCTATTCCAAGATCCTACGATTGGATTGCACTTGGAGATCCAAAGTCTGCTATAAGAGAGTCAAAGATATTCAAAGCGGCGCTACCGATCATCATTATTCTCATAGCAGCATATGCTATTGGAAGTATGTATTCCATTCCCATCGCGTTTATTGCTTCGGCGGCTGCCATTTTTCTTCTGTTGTTGACAAAATTCGAATCAAGTATTGATATACCTAAGATACTCAAGGAAGCCCCATGGCAGATCGTTATCTTTTCATTTGGGATGTATCTGATCGTCTTTGGTATGGGCCGTGAAGGATTAACTAACATAATAGCAATGATTATTGTGGATATCTTGAGATTCCCTGGTCCGATACCTGCGATACTTTCAGGATATTTCTTTGGAACCATGGCCGCTGGAATGAATAATATGCCCTCCGTTCTAATAGGTGCTCTTTCAATATCCCATATAACGAGTTATCCAAATTATCTGATTTACACAAATGTTATAGGAAACGACATAGGCCCAAAGTTTACACCAATAGGATCCCTTGCAACCATGCTGTGGATATACACCCTTCAGAGGAAAGGTGGTATAAACATAAGTTACGGCTACTACATGAAGGTAGGATTCCTCATTGCGTTGCCTGTGCTAACACTTACGCTACTTGCCCTTTGGATAGTAATGATTATCTAGTCTCCGGGAGAGGAAGCAAAACACTATTAATAAGACAGAAATAACAATATCTGGAGAAAAACGTAATGACAGATAAAGTAGGCTGCCCTGTCAAGAAATTGCCACCAATACATGCTGACGCATACGAAAACTTGCAAGAAGGTATCAATGCTCTTGCAAACAAGTATAGGATAGCAATTCTTCTTGAGCTTGATAAATATGGGGAATTATGCGCTTGCGATCTAGAACCTGTATTGAATCTTTCCCAGTCAAGCGTTACGCTTCATCTTCAAAAACTCTATCACACGGGGTTTTTGAAAAAAACCGAGAGAGGCAAATACACATACTATAGTATCAATAAAAATTATTCATATGTGCTGGCATTCTTGAAAGAGTTGGGAGATTTTTACAAATTAGAAGAAACAGTAGAGCGATGAACCTTTGATGCCCTAAATGCAATTATAATTATTTTTAGAGCCAGTTCTCTTTTGACATTGTAGATATCAAAAATAGGTAGAAGGATACTCTCGAAAACTAACGGATCATCCGCTATTTATATAGACCAATATTGATACATTATGCGCCCTCAAATGTTAATAATACCTAAACATTTTTTATATTTAAAATAAATCCACTTTAAAATCCATTTCCAGTCTACTTGCTTCCATGTCTCGGCCTTCCCGTCCTTGCGCGTACCAAGGTAAGCTAGAAAAAAATCATACTATTGTCTTTAAACACATTTAAAAAGACTCAGATAATGCTTCCAGAAAATTTTAGAATTCTACCCCCAGATATTATCAACTATAGCCTCTTTAGATTCAAATTTTATATGTTGTATGCCCGAAACATTATGGTATCGTGATTATGAGAGAACCACTAACATTTAAATAAATCTGAAATATCATCGACCAAGTGTGGAATGGCGTTTCCACAGTGTGAATCGCTGGCTTCAGCTGGCTGATAACGCCTAGCTGTGTTTGGTGATTCATAATGTACCTAGTTACTCTGACAGAAACTATCACGCAATATTTTTTCTTAGTACTCACAGCTCCCTTGTACGCTGGAATTCTAGCAACTTTAAAAGCACGCGTTGAATCACGCAAAGGGCCAAGCATATTCCAGCCATATTATGACATTTTCAAGTTACTTAATAAAACCACAATAATTCCCGAAGGTTCCGGTCTTTTATTCCGGTATCTTCCGTATATTGCTTTTGGAACGTATTCTCTTATTGCCCTAATAATTCCGGTCGTTATCCCGGTTCCAATATTTTTTACGGCCTCTGCTGATTTCCTGGGTGGAGCTATTCTCTTCTCATTCGCTGGATTTTTAAAGATGTCCGCTGCAATGGATTCTAACAGCAATTTTGTTGCACTCGGTATTACTAGAAGCGCCTCTTTCACGTTTCTTTCCGAGGGAACGCTAATAACCGTATTCATTGCTGTTGCCTTATTAACCGGAACAGATGATCCTTACATTACAAATGGATATCTGATCTCCTATCCAGTTTCATTGATATCCCTGACTCATGTCTTTTCGTCACTTGCATTCTTCATGATATTCTTATACGAAACTGGAAAGATACCAATTGAGAGCGAGGGTCTTCAAGAACTTGGAATGATAGATGCAGCTTTAAACTATGAATACAGTGGAAAACTTCTTGCGATAAACAAGTGGTCTTCATATATAAAGCAATATCTTCTTGGAGCAGTGTTTCTAAATGTATTCTTTGTTCCTTGGGGACTTTTTTCTGGGTATCCATACTTCCTTTTGGATATGCCGGTTATGTTTGTTAAGTGGCTACTGCTGATAGTCATAGTGTTAATTGTTGAAACCACTCTTGCAAAACTAAGATTGTTCAGAGTGATCGACTACCTTGCAGCTGCCTTCACTTTTTCAATCCTGTTCCTGATTTTCTCTGAGGTGATCATGTGATCTCCATTGCTCCGATAATATACTTGCTATCGGCATTCGTCGCCATTTCCGCATTTTACATTCAGGGACAGGAGTTTGTCATATCGATGATAAGGGGGCAATCCGTTCAATCTGTTCTAATAGCCGTAATAGCATTCATAATGGGGTTTGTTGAAAAATCTCTTGATTTTTTCATATTGGGTATCTTAATAATAGCAATGAGAGCATTCCTTGTTAATTTTTTTCTAGAGAGGAAAGTGCCTGAATCAAAAAAATACCTATACGAAAAGGGAGTAAATGTCCCTTACCTTTTCCTTGTGGACCTGATTTTTATAGTGGTCTCGGTGATCCTAATTTATTCTGTCATATTTTCTGGCATAACACTCCACAGTTTTGTTGGGGATTCTACGGTTCTTGTTTTTCCTTTAATGCTTTTTTTTCAGGGACTATTTTTGATTGCTTCGAGAAAAACCACTTTTACCCAGATAATAGGATACGTGGAAGAAGAAAATGCCCTAGTTCTTTTCGCTATCTTCCTTCTTCCGATCCCGATAATAATCGAGGCTAGTGTGTTCCTGGACGTTCTAGCGCTCGTAGTTATATCTTCAATAGTAGCTATTGAAAAGTTGCATCATGAAAGAATGGAGGAACTGAAAGGATGAATCTTGGAGAATCCATAGTCATAGTTATGGTAATTATACCTGCAGTTTCCATTCTATTCTATAAACTGAGAATACAGTATGCTTCCGTTGCAGCTGGGATAATTGACCTGATTCTAACCATGTTACTTTATTTTTACAGACCGCCATTTGGTATATTCTTCATAGATAATATCACAATAATTTTCATTTTAATGGTATTATCCATCTATGTTCTATCGCTAGTCTATTCACCTGCCTACCTAAAAGGAACAAAAATGGGCATACGAAATAATAATTATTACATGCTCATGGACCTGTTTACAGTTTCTATGCTCTTCACACTGGTGATAAACAATTACGGCCTGATGTGGGTAGGTATAGAAGCAACTACAATATCGTCAGCGCTTTTATTGATAGCAAAAAAGACAGACACTTCTCTGGAAGCTACTTGGAGATACATCATAATAGTATCGGCAGGTGTAGCTTTTGCCTTTTTTTCAGTGATTCTGATATATTACTCGTTAGGAACATTGCAGGTTTCGACAGCTATAATCTCACATGTTCATTCAAAGATGATTATCGTCGCGGTTGCAATAGCACTGATTGGATTCGGAACTAAAGTTGGTGTTTTCCCAGTGCATACATGGTTACCCGATGCCCACAGTGAAGCGCCATCACCTGTAAGTGCCATGTTTTCTGGAGTTTTATTGCCAACTGCACTGTACGTGCTATACCGGGTATATCAGATTGATCCGATAAGAGATCTGTACGTATGGTTTGCAGTTGTTTCCATAGTTGCAGCGTCTATATTTTTAGGGTATCAGACGCGCTATAAGAGGATGTTTGCATACTCAACAATGGAGAATATGAATCTTGCTCTCTTGGGTTTTGCTATTGGAGGAACCTTCGGTGTCGTTGGAGCCGTTCTTCTGTTGATTTCACATAGCTTTGGTAAAGCAGGAGCTTTCTATTCTTCCGGGAATATCCTACGCTTTACTGGCAAAAGCAAGATCCTCGACGTAGGAGGAATTTACAGATCGATGCCGGTTACCTCATCCTCATTACTCCTTTCCTCTCTCGCCGTAACAGGTGCCCCTCCTTTTGGCACATTCTTCGGTGAATTCCTCATATTTGCTGGTCTCCTGCAGGAACATCAATACGCAGCGTTTATTATTGTTGCTATTGCTGTTGCTGCTGCATTCATATCCATGAATTATAACGTTAGCTCAATGCTTTTCCACGGTTCTTCTGATTACAAGGAAGAGAACAAGCTGATGCCTGCTATTTCCCTTTTTTCCTCTATTGTCCCGATAGTTATCGGTATTGTTTATATGGTGATGTACAGTGCAGTGGTATAAATTTGGAGAGTTTTCAGGAAGATACGTTGGGGAAACGGCCTATCACAGAATCACAGAAAATACGATAGCTAATAAAACCGAATCGTTAAAGGAAAATTATAAAGAACTGCCCGGAGAATTTGGTTTCTTATATGGGCCTTCAACCGGAGGTCTCTTAGAATCTGTGTTGTTTAATATACACACGCCTGGGGAAGTCATTAAGGGAATAGACGTAGATCCAGAAGTAAAGTTAAGAAGAATAACTGTAAATGGCCTTAAACCGGCAGATGCCCTTTTAAGAATAGAAAGGATAAATGCATATCATTCTGCAAGCCATTCAATAGCTTTCTGTTCAGCCATTGAGGATGCCCTGGATATAGAGGTATCCGACCTAACCAAAGAAAGACGAATAGCGATGATCGAACTCGAAAGAATCCGAAGCAATCTTGAGGTAATAAAACGTATGTGTGAACCTGCGGGATTTGGTGTACCACATAATCAAATAGCGTACTTACAGGAGAAGCTCTCCAGGATAATTGGGAACCTATCCGGCCATAGATACATGTTTTCCTCAAACGGCATAGGCACGGCAACTTTTCGTATCAATGACGTAAGCGATGAACTGCTTGATCTCAGGAAAGAGTTTAGTGATATCTTTAAGAGTCTGTTGCAGTCGAGGATATTCCTCAATAGACTACAGAACAATGGAGTAATAGACACCAATGAATTAATCGGCCCGGCAGCGCGTGCAGCAGGACATAGAGTTGACGCTCGTACAGATTCAAAAACCTTACCTTACGAAAACATGGGTTTTGAGCCAGTAATATTTGATGAGCCAGATGCATTCGGCAGGTTTTACGTAAGAAGCATGGAGATATTGGATTCCATAGACCTAGTTGTGTCCATAAAACCAAAGGATCAAAAAGATGACGTTAATTTTCCTCAAAATTCAGATGGCGAGGGAGCGGCAAGAATAGAAAGCCCTCAAGGTGATCTATTTTACTATGTGAAGATTCTTAATAACACAATTGATCGCATAGAATTGTCCTCCCCTTCCATTCCCAATATAAATGCGTTCAAAAGATCAATGATCGGCAATATATTTACGGATTTCCATTTCAATTGGGAGAGTTTTGGCATATGGATCTCTGAAGCGGCGGTGCTGTTTCAATGAGTAATCTCTGGTTTCTAAATGGGATCAAGAAAGGGATCAAGACTGAAAAATTCCCATATAGCCACGAGGAAAGCCCACCATTGTGGCCCTCTAGGATTTATGGCAGCGGAGAGGCTGAATGCCCAACTGACGCTATAAAAAATGAGAAATGGGACAGTGAAAAATGTATTTTTTGCAGAAGATGTCTTCCAAATTATCACCCCAATGGAGATCAAAATCTTTTTTATATTTCAAGGAGTGAAATCGTATTCAAGCGATCTTTCTATGTTTTTCCAATTGATACTGGTTCATGCAGTGGATGCAACATGGAATTCTTCAACTTGTTCTCACCGCAATACGATGCAAATCGACTGGGCATATTCATGACGAATACGCCAAGACACGCAGATGCTCTTGTTGTCATGGGCGTAATGACTGATGGAATGAAAAAGGCTCTAGAACTTGCATACGAGGCTATGCCAGAACCGAAGCTCGTAATCGGCCTTGGCGCCTGCGCACTCAGCGGTGGTATTCTTGGTAATCCTCCTTTGCCAAAGGAGCGATATAACGCCCTTATATCTGGGTGTCCACCTTCGCCATATACCGTATTGAAAGCGCTTCTAGAGGCAAAGAAAGGAGATAATAGTTTGAAAGAGAACTCCGGGAGTGGAACAAATTGATACCAGACTTGCAGTATTTACCATTGGTTATCTTTGGGCTCTCAGCTATCTTCTCTTTAATTAACAAGAAAATTGCCTATCTCCTTATAGTGACAGGATCGATTATATTCGGGTATCTACAGTTCCAACCTGGAAATGAAATTACATACTTTTCGTTAATAGTATCCATTGTATGGATAATAGTTGGCATATATTCACTGTCTTATGGAGAAAGCTATGGGAAGTGGTTACCCTCGCTCCTATCGGTAACAATACTGGGTATGTTTGTGATCTTAACTGCCAACAATTACGTACTCCTCATTGTGGGATGGGAGGTTATGTCTATTCCATCTTACTTGATCATAGCACTTAACAAACGAGATTCGCCCGCCGCTTTCACATTTATGGTCTTTAGTGAGTTAAGTACCATATTCCTCATTGCGGGAATTCTGTATGCATTTTCATTATCGGGATTTACGACATTCGCATTCGCATCTTTGCACAGCGCAATCCCTCTTATTTTAATCGGATTTGGGGCACTCATAAAAATGGGCATGACTCCCTTTTTGATAAGCGAATGGCTGCCTATAGCACACGGGAGTGCGCCAGCAAGTGCCTCTGCAATATTCAGTGCAACAATGACGGTTATGGGTGTATACATTATCTTCAGATTGGTAGAAATCAGTGTAGGAAGTCCGGGGTTGTATTACGTAGGATTGATCTTTCTTGTCATTGGTGGTATATCAATATTCTTTGCGTCAATATACGCATATATCTCTGAAAACATGAAGATGCTTGGCGGCTTCAGTACAATAGAGAACCAGGCAGCAATTTTATCCGCATTCGGGCTCTTCCTGATTTCCTCAGACGCTTTGCTTAAGCAATTTGTACTAGTAACGATAATAATATTCACATTTTCACATTCGCTCTCGAAGACCGGTCTCTTCCTGGCCGTGGGAAACTCTTCAGGCGAGTACTTCAGTCAAGTGAGAACCAAAAATAACATCTTTGGAAGAGCTGGAACCATGTTGAGCATAATTTCTCTTTCCGGACTGTTTCCCACAATTGGAGGCTTAGCTGTTTGGATGCTCTTAGAATCGTTCTTCATGCAAGCTTTCATTGGAGGCTATACCGGAATAGTCGCGATAATATCGGGTTCGATAATAGCTGTGTCAGAAGGTATGGTGACTGGCGCGATGCTTAAGATTTTCTTCTTTACAAATTTGTTCAGAAGACAGGTAGGAAATCCAGAGAAACTACAGTCTTTCGTTGTTTTCTTCGTGGGTCTGGCGGTTGTAGCACTTTTCGCATTATCAGTTTTGATAGTCCCGCAATTATTTCTTTCAGGAATACCGTCCGTTCTCGTGTTTAAAGGCCTCATGATCGAAAGTAGATTCGGTGCCGGAGATTTCGGTTTGATTTCTCCGGATTACGTTATTTTGTTGATATCGGTATTTTCGCTCGTAGCGTATGCGATTTTCAGGGGACCCGAGACCAGAATCGCGCCAGCGTGGAATGGGGGATCTCCAGTTTCGCCACCATACACTTCTTTTGCATATTCCGGTAACATAAAGATAATGCTTAAAAAAATACTGAGAACAAAAACAGACACATATGGTCATAATCTTTCTGTAGTAGATGTCTTTTGGTCATCAATGATAGTCGTTGGTATAAACTACCGCAGAGCTTGTAGACTGATTACTAGAGGATTTATGAACAGTTCAGTCGGCTGGTATATGGTCTATATGATCGTCGCTTTTATGGTTGTTTTATTGATTTCAGTGCTATTCTTTTAGTCGAGTAAAATCGTTTCAAGGAACAATTTAATAGAATACAATCAATCATGGCACAATGAGGATTTTAGTAACAGGCCACAAGGGCTTCATAGGAGGTCATATTTTCTCTTACTTAACAAAGAATAACGACTATGAAGTATCTGGGATGGACATAGGTGATGAGCTTCCACAAGGACATTTTGACCTAATAATTCATATGGCCGCCAGGGGACTAATAAGAAAGTCTATAGAGATGCCATATGAGTACTTTGACGACGACTTAGCGCTAACATTACGCTTCCTTGATAAAGCGAGAAAGGACCGATCCACATTCGTCTTTCCTACTTCTGGATCTTCCGCGAAGCCTACCAACCCATATTCTCTGTCGAAAGTTCACTCCGAACAATGGATAGAACTTTACAGGAAATTGTACAACACAAAGGCGTATATTTTGAGATTTTTTAATATTTATGGCCCTGGAAGCCAGAAAGGTTCAGTATTCCTATTTACTAGAGCTGCCATAGAGGGTAAAGAGGCGGTGGTTTACGGCGATGGCAGGCACAAGAGGGACTATTTTTACGTCGGAGATATGAAAAAAGTGGTAGACCTAATAGCCAATGAAAAGATTGAACCAGGCGATTATCAGGTTGGGACTGGCATAGGTACTTCAGTAAATGACCTGATTGATATGATCGAGAAGGCCACAGGGAGACAGATCAGTGTTAAATATCAACCTTATGTGCTGGAGGAAGCCGAAGCACTATTTGCGACCAAACCGGTAATAAAAGATTTCACTCCTTTAGAACAGGGAATAAAGAAAGTCGAAGAATATGTTAGGAGTTTAAACCCTTAGCTGTTCTTCGTTCAATGTAGTAGACGAGACCATTTACAGATAACACATGCTGAAGAAAAGGATCACTGAGCAATTGTGCGATAGTCACATTTGACTACGATTAACTGTGTACTTTCCCTCATGAACTCTAATAAAGACTATAATTATATAAATGTTCTATACAATTATATAATGCAAACCTTTTAAGCCTTGTTAGTGATTCATGATATTAATGCGAAAAAATGTATTTATATACCTAGGATTAATAGCTTTGCTTGCTATTTTGATTAGGTTGATCCCAACATTCGGAAATTATGGTTGGGGTAACGATTTTGGTATATATTATACAATTTTACAGGACTATGTAAGAAAGGGTTCCGTAATGACGACCTTTCCTTCTCCTTGGGGCGGTGCTGGTTACGGCGATTTCCCTGTGATGTACGTTACGATTTACTCGCTAAGTTCAATGACAGGCATAGGCGTTCGCGAACTGTTGATGACTGTTCCACAGATCCTAGGGGGTTTGACCGTTGTTTTAATATTTTTCATTGCCGAATATTTAACTAAGGATCTGAGGATTGCTTTGTTAAGCGCCCTCCTCCTCGCAGTAGATCCTATTCAAGCATTTCAAACATCCATGTCTTCTATACTGGTTTTTGGACACTTCTTTGGCCTGTTGACTGTATTATTTGCAATTAAGTACATCGATAGAAAAGTTTACATTTTTCCATTCTTGGTTTCATCTGTCTTGCTGATTATGTCCCATGAGCTTTCTACTTTTATGTATCTGGTAGGTACAGTAGGCATATTCTTATTTTACAAGATCAAATACGATATTAATGAACCCATTAAGTTCCTTTTGCCGCTATATATATTTTCAATTGCCATGTTTTCATACTGGTACTTTGTAGCATCGAAGACGATACTTTTCATCTCGAGTGGATTCCTGGGAATACCGGCATGGCTTATTGTTACAGCTTATTTTGTTCTTTTAACATTGTTATTTACTATCCAGTCAAAGAATATTAAAAGTATACTGAATAATATTTTAGATCGTACCGTCTACCGCCATGAAAGAAAACCGATTACTGTCAAGACTGCGGTGATCGTGACAACAATAATAGCAGGAACTGCACTGGCGGTAATACCGTTTTACTCCTCGTTCATGTCGTATACCAGTATATTAGTATTCTTACCACTCGTGGGAATAGCTGAATTAATTGGAGTTGGATTTGTCTTTTTATCTTCCAAAAAGTATTCCATTTTCCTACTAGGTTGGATCATTTCGCTGTCCGTATTTCTTTTCTACTCAATCATAACAAGAAATTTAGCTCTGTTACCGGGTAGGTTTTTCGAATATCTTGTAGAACCAATGTCTATAGTGGAGGCCATTGGCGTTCTCGGCCTGTTGGAATCTTATAAGATCATTGATACATCATGGGGGCTCTTTAGTAAAAAATCTAAAGATAAGAATAGGTGGAAAGATGAATTATACTCCTGGAAAAATATTAACCACTCTTTCAGAGACGAAAGGAAGAGATTTGTTGTTTATTTACGGGCGCACTCATCAAGCAGATACAAACTGAACATTGTGCTGCCAGCAATTCTAATCTTAGTCATTTTGTCATCGGCAACAACTGTTTACACTGTAGGGAACACTGTGACGCCCTCACACAATCAGAGTATTAGTATGAATGATTACGCTGCAGCAAACTGGACTACTGCCCATATGAACAAAAATTTTAGTGTTGCCACGGATCACACGATCGGGATTTTGATCGACGGTATGAACGAGAGCAGTTCATTCGAGTATACAAGGTATTTATGGAATTCAACAAATTACTCACTAATAGTACCCGAACTTCTTGGAAAGTATTACAACACGTCGTTAAATTACACACCGAATATGTTCATATTGATCGATTCGTCTATGCTAAGCGGTGGTGTCTGGGGCTACAACGGACTAAACAATCCCTCCGAGCCACCGATCTATATCAACAATGCAAGTTTCACAAAATTTTTCTCTTCATACTTCAATCCAGTATATCTTAACTTTACATCTCGGACCAAATGGTCAATAGTTTTTGAAGTAAATTGGACTGCAATAAACATTCATTTCTTAGAAGCTAAGTATTATATTCATATGCCAAAGAGCTACCCGACGATAACACTCAGCAGTTATATATTGAATGCTATGTACTCAAACATCCCGCTCAAGTATCAGAAGACAACAATCTGAGCATCTTTCAATTTCAACTGGTAGGTTATCTTGAGGTTGGACAAAAGAGATTCACTACTCTTAGAATTGCTGCCGATTCAAATCCAGAACAACAAACTTTTTAAAATTATTTTTAATATATTCGTGTATGAGCAAAAGGAAAGTATGCGCCATTTGTGGAACAGAATTTACTTGTGGGGGAATAACTGGATGTTGGTGCAGCTCAGTTTACTTGCCAAAGGGGAGAAGAGATTTTTTGTCAAGCGTATCAGACGATTGCGTTTGCCCAAATTGCTTGGAAGGAAAGTAATTCGTGTTTATTTTCTTCCTTGTATCAGCAAAGTTACAATGCCCATAAATTCCTCGTAGCATTGGTAAGTTTTAGGGGAATACCTATAAATACGTTACTTCGACTTATTCTGATGCAAACGCATGAAATTTTGTTTAAATTCCAACCAGATTCTTCAACATTTAACAAGGATGGGTTTGGAAGAACCTTTAGGAATTTCATTCTTAGCGAAGTTCTACCCTTTACACAATACAATATATATTTTGCTTGTGCATAAATTAAAAAGAGCAATTATGTTTACCTTGTAATGATTGGAGCTATTTTAGCGGGCGGATTTGGAAAGAGACTTAGGCCTGTAGCAAACAACATTCCTAAAGCGCTAATAACCATAAAGGATGAATACACAATTATGGACAGGCAGCTTCTTGACTTCTCGGGTGTTGGAATAAAAGACGTTTATGTGCTTTCTGGCCACCTTGGCGAGAAGATTGAAGAGAGATACGGAAAGGAGAGCAGGGGCATTAGAATGCATTATCTTAAAGAAGAAAAACCGATGGGAACGTTATATTCTGTTAGGAATCTTATATCAACGTTCGGGGAAGAAGACATTATATTGAGAAATGGTGACACTGTCACGGATGTCAACCTTAAAAAATTCATAGAGTTTTCTAGGGCTTCGCAGTACGGTCTAGTGATATTCGCGATAAAGATGAGGAGCCCTTTTGGAATAGTTGATCTTTTGGGTGATCAAGTAGGGAGTTTTAAAGAAAAACCCTTGCTAAATTACTACATGAACGCAGGGCTTTATTATATAAAGAAAAGCATATTCGATGTATTCTTACGAGAGTATCTTGAAAAGGACATAGAAAGAACAGCGTTCCCAGAACTGGCAGCAGCCAAGCTCATTGGAGCATACAAAGAGGACACTTTCTGGATAGGAGTTGACAGCGAAAAGGAAATGGAGCAGGTGAGAGAAGAATATAAAAATCGAACAGACTATACATGGGGTTATAAGAAGACAATAGTTGATGATAAAAATTTTGAGATTTCGGATTACTTTATAAAGTCGGAGGAAACTGTAGAATTCCACTTGGGTGATAATGACATTTTCAAGGTTGTTTATGGCAGTGGCGTATTAATCAATCAGGATCACAGGGTGCTGAAAGAGAATGAGATTACGTATGCAAAAGGAGAATTGAAATTTAAAGCACTATCCAATTCTGTTGCGGAAACTATAATATCACGCAAATTATAAAATCTTGTATCCTTACAACATTTTGGGCGGAAAATCCACTTAGTTTGTGATGCCTGTCAATTTGGAGCAAGAGAATAACAGTGATTGAAGTAACACAGCACACATACCCACAGGCAGTAGGAAATTCACACCTTATGAGCAAAAAAATAGAAGATAGGGTAAGGCCTTTAGATGGCAGATGAGGGCACCATTGATGAAGCAGGGATCTCCGATCACCTTCAATATGGAAGATTTTAGATACCCATACAATCCGAATATCGTAAGACGAAAGATTAATTACTTGAAAGGAATGAAGAAAAGATTCCATGTCCGTTTTGACCAGAGATGTTTTGATAAAGGCGCTTGAAAACACTTACGGGCAGAAAGGGATGGTCACTGGAGACATTGAGGAACTCTGCGACTTTATCCTTTCATTTTTTGGTTATGAAGATTACGTCTTGGACAATGTTCTCTCCGCTCCTGAACGCGACGTCTTTTATAATTTAGAGGAATATGGATTCTTGGAAACGCACAGGGAAGAAGTCAATATTGTTAAGGGACGCTCATGGCGTATTAACCAATGGGTCTATAATAAAGAGAACATATACAACGCATCAAAACCCAAGAATGTTCCGGAGATCCAGGGTGACATATACGAACAAATCTTCAAGGAAATCGAGAATAACGAAACTTAATTTTGTTACAATAATGGAGGCCTACGTCGTTTCCTCAGCAACGGTATAAACAAGAGAACGGACAAAAGCGCGAGGATAATCGTCCCGGGACTGTCGTGGAGTAGGTGACCTACAGGATTCTTCTTGGGATCATATTTGTCTATGTGCAGCTTGTAAAAATCATTGTATTCAAGTGCATGGATACCTTTTTGGCTATTGTGGATACTTGCCCTCCAGTCCGCAATCTGGCCATGATATTCCCCTATGGATCTTGAGAATAGCCCACTCTCACCAATATCTGGAATAGGGTTTCCTTCCTGATCGAGTTTCCTTATTACCAAGGGCCGTTCCAGTGTCAATAATTCATCTGTAATGCTATTCCAAAATTCTTTTGATGGATTCATTTACCTTTACAATATAGTAAATACCGTTTATTATATCATTCTATTCCCATTATCAATATATACGATCTTTATCTTCCGGGAGAACGCCGATCTACACCATACCACAACTGAAAAAAAAAAGTTTTGTTTTTAATAAGTGGATAATCTTTATAACATAATGAATCAATATCCTTAGGATATCTAATGCCACTTTCAACAACTGAAAAAGAAATAATAGATCTGTTTGCCAGACTACACGGGATGGAGATAGATGGTACAGATGTAAATAATGCTGATCTCATGGGAATATTCAATAGTTTCAAAAACGGCCTGCTTGACCTTCACGATGAATACAAGTCCACTGGCAACAGGGGACTCGATATCGTAGACGATAGCGTAAGCTCATTCGACAAATTTTATGAATCTGTGCTTCCTCTTTACATAAAAAAAGATTCAGATACGTCCAGTCTCATGGTAATTACACTCTTTTTCTATCAAAAAGAAATACTAGAGCTGGAAAGACTTTTAGCTATGAAAAAATCAAGAGAGCCCAGCAGAACTTAGAGCAAATAGTCAAAAAAAGTTAATACAATCCAAAGGATTTAACCATTCTGGATTATGAATCAAGAGTCAGGAATGGATAAAGGTGATAATTCTTCGAACATAAACCATAGCTTCAGGTTTCTCTTGGTTTCTAGGGCATCAAGAAGCATAGGACTAATTTTCATAACATTGTCGTCTCCATTGTACTTGCTTTATCTCCATTATTCAATACTCATTATTGGTGTAATTTACGTTTTTGTCATAATCTGTTCTATCGTTCTCTCCGTAGGTATAGGAATGCTTGGGGATCGCGTTGGATTTAAAACTTCACTCCTAGTTGGAGAGATACCTGCTTTATTCATTTCAGTCGTGCTGACATTTACACTTAACAGAGATTTGATCCTTATTGGTATAATACTTTCCGGAACTGCGGGAACGCCTGGCGGAATGCGGGGGGCTTTTTCCCCGGGAATGACCGCATACGTTGCAAAAAACTGGCCTCAAAATATTGATAGAGTGAAAAAAATAGGAATGATTACAGCAATTTCTTCTGCTGGATCAATTATTGGGGCAATAATGCTGTATGTTCACGCATATGTTTCCATTTCGTACGGATTCGTTGGAGCATTCAGATTCCTGTTTGGGATAGCTTTTGCGCTTATCGCTACGTCGTTCCTTAGCTTAATGTTCCTGAAAGAGAAGCCCGTGATTAAGAAAAAGGAAAAGATCATGAAGAGGAGTAGCGGTAAATACACTGCAAGGGTTGTGCTTACAAACGTAGTAAACGGATCTGGACTTGGATTGGCCATGGTACTAATTGCCCCATGGTTTGAGCTAAGGTATCAGATAACACCTTCACAAGTTGGATTCATATTCATATGGGCTTATCTGGCCACAGCAATAGGATCTTATGCAGCAGGCCATTTTTATAGTGGAAATAGGGCATCATCGTTAAAGTACGCTTCTGCGACAAGAATTCTACAGGGCATTCTTATTGTAGTTGTTGCCTTGTCGCCGTTCCTAATCTTATCAGAAGTAATATATGCATTTAGATCTGCAGTAGCCGGATTTGGTTCACCGAACAGGACAGCTGTCAACGTAAGCGGAATAGAAGCTTCGGATTACGGTGCATCCACAAGCATTCAGGGTGTCGCGAGCAGACTACCACAGGCACTTTCTGGGGCGTCTGGGTACCTTATGGATATATACATACCATTTCCCTTGATTCTTGGTGGAGCTATTCAAACAATTGGGGGATGGGTATACTATAAAGTGCTGCATAAATTGTGATTACTCTTACATTTTAAAAACGCTAGCGAGTTTAACCGCATGAATCGCTAAATGAAAATATTGGAACGTGATAACCAATCAAATGTTTTTAGAGGTTTTTAGAGGTGCCACAAAAGGATAATATATATTCAGTGAGGAGACTCTTTAACGTCCTTGGACCGCTTAAATTCTCCTTAAAATTTTTACAAGACAAGAAAGTCATCGTAGGTTTAGTGATAGGATTTGCGCTTGCTACAAGCGCTTTAAGATTATATATCCCCATATTCATTGGGGATTCAGTTTCCGATTTGCAGATAGGAAGTTTTGTGACAATTGAACACATAGTACTGCTGATAGTTTTAGTTTCTTCCCTTTCAGCCGTTTTCAGTTTCCTCGTAAATTACGGGTCACAGTTCCTTACACAGAATTTTTCCTATAAGCTCAGAAGACTCGTGTTTTCAAAGTTAATCAGAAAACACATGGAATTCTATCAATCACGAACTTCAGGAGATACCTTGTCAAGGATGACAATGGACGTAACGGTCTCCGGCAATTTTGTTCAGGCCGCATTTTCCCAATTGATTCCCACAGTGTTTTTGATACTGTATGCTTTTGCGCTCCTTTTCATGCTAAAACCACTCTATGCTGGTTTATTTGTTCTGATTGTCCCTATATTAGTATTTCTTGGAATGGTTTACCAGAATAATCAACGAAACCATTGGAGAAAGATAAGAGAACATTACGGAACTATGAATGAATATCTTCAAGAGAACATTGTTGGAAACCGTGTTGTTCGAGGTTTTTCGAAGGAGAAGGATGAGATAGATCGCTTCAGCAACAAAACTGACGATTATTTCGAAGAATATCAAGAAGTTGCAAAACTGAGAGGCCTTTTCAACAACCTGATGCCTCTCGTCGTGTCCTCTGCTTCCTCAATTGTATTAATCTATGGGGGATACACATCGTATATTTCGTTCGCCTCTTTGGGTTCCCTGGTAGCCGCGATAAATATTTTTGGAATGATCAGTGGTCCAGTTGGAAATCTCGGCAGGCTCATAGTGACATCTGAGAATGCAAATGCTGGAATAGAAAGGATAAATGAGATAACCGACAACCATCTCGATGAAGACCATGATTCCGGAATTAAAACCATAGAAAATGGAGACATAAAATTCCACCATGTATCATTCAAAAGAGGCGATCGCTTTATTCTAAAAGATCTGGATTTTGAGATTAAAGAGGGAGAATTTCTGGGGATAACCGGAAAAACGGCCTCTGGGAAATCGACGTTGTTCTCCCTACTCTCAAGATTTTATGATCCTACAGAAGGGAAAATCTCCATAGGTGACGTAGATCTGAAAGATGTAAACCTCTCGACGCTCAGAAAGTTTATTGCTGTTGTCCCCCAGGAAGTAAACATATTCTCAGGGACAATAAAAGAAAATGTTGCATTTGGAGCAAAAAATGTGAGTGATGAAGAGATTGAACACATATGTGAAATATCGTTGGTTTCCGAATTCGTTAATAATTTTTCCGACGGATACAATACGCTTGTCGGTGAACGAGGCGTCACCCTCTCTGGAGGCCAGAAACAAAGAATAGCAGTAGCACGTGCTATTCTCATTCATCCACGTGTGTTGATCCTTGATGATGCAACCTCAAGTGTCGATCCGGAAACTGAGCTAGAAATGCTTCGAAATATTAGGTCTTATCTAAACAAAACAACCGTAGTAGTCATATCGCTCAGGTACTCAGTGTTGAAGTTCTGTGACAGAATACTGAGACTCAACGGCATGGACCTCATCGAAGACATCGAACCGGGCCAACTACTTAATCCTGGTCGAATTGACGAGGCAAGAGACATAAAGGAGGTTGATGGCGATGCCTAGAGGTTCTTCGTGGGATATAGACGAGAGCAGTTATGATAAACGGAACCGAACAAAGACTCTAAAAAGGCTCATCCGGGATATGATTTCCTATAGAGGTCACTTCAACAGGGTTATAATTGCTATAATAATTAATGCCGGTGCGGGAGCGCTGTATCCGATAGCGCTTGCGTTTGCCATAAATGGAGTAGTATACAGGCACATAATAGATCTATATATTTTTGGTACAGCCTTCTTTCTCCTTTACCTAATTCAGTTTTTTGCGAGTAGGTCCAGGACCATCTATTCTACATTTCTTGCTCAGTCTGTTGTCAGGAACATGCGTGACAAATCTTTCGAAAATCTACAATACGTGCCCGTTAGTTTCTTCTCCAATGTTAAGGCGGGATATCTCATAAGCAGGATAACAAATGATGGGGAAATGCTGAGTGAGTTCCTTACATTTCAATTACCGCAGGTGCTGTCTGGAATCACAACCGTTATAGTCTCCATAGGAGTGATGTTCTATTACGATTTCAATCTGGCTCTGTATGCACTTGTCATTGTGCCTGTTGTAATAGCATTCTCGTTTGGTATTCGCAATCGCGTTAGAAGAAACTACCTTAGAACACGAAAAACAATAGCTGCTATAACAGGTAACGTTGCTGAAAATATAAGCGCAATTCGGGCAATTAAGTCATTTACAGTAGAAGAACCTACTGATGAGAATTTTGACACCCTGAATAAGGACAATTTCAATGCAAACATGAAAGCAGCCAAGCTTTCGTCCTCATATGGTGCTGTCTTGAGAATTATCGAGGCGCTGGGGATAGCTCTTGTGATATATGTTGGGGCGAGGGAGGTCTTCTCAGGGATTATCACACTCGGGATTCTTATTGCTTTCATAGTATACGTTCAGGAGTTCTTTGATCCTGTTACACAACTTTCACAACTTTACAACTCATATCAATCAGCAATGGTTGGAGCTGAGCGAATATATGGCATAATGGATTTTCCCCGTGACAATGCTAATGAGGGAAACGGCCCCCGTGTTGACTCGTTTAAGCAAATAGAATTTCAGGATGTTACTTTCTCTTACGGAGATAGACCAGCCCTAAAAGATATAACATTAGAGATTAAAAGCGGTGAACATATTGGTATCGTTGGACATACTGGTGCGGGAAAAACAACGCTATCCAATCTTCTATTGAAATTTTACTCACCAACAAATGGAACGATCCTCCTTAATGGTAATGATTTGTCTTCTATTGCAACAAAAGATTACAGGAAAATGGTTATCCCAGTTCTACAAGATATAATGCTTTTCAAAGGAACTGTGTATGAAAACATAATATTCTATGACGACAAAAAAACAAAAGAAGATGTAGAAAAACTGATAGAGCGCTTTAACCTGCAAGACATATTCCAAGGTTTACCGAATGGTGTGGAGAGCGACGTAGGGGAGATGGGAAGGAATCTTTCTGAGGGGCAGAGACAAGCGATCTCAATTTTGCGTGCATTTTTGAGAAATCCCCAAGTACTAATATTGGACGAACCAACCTCTCAGATCGATCTATTTTCCGAGAAATTGCTCATTCAATCTCTGAAGAAATTTATAAATGGAAAGACGTTAATTTTGATTACCCATCGCTTCTCCATGATTTCCCTGGTTGACAAAATAGTCGTCATAAATCAGGGCGAACTTGTCGAAGAAGGTTCTTATGATGAATTGATCGACAGGAAGGGCATTTTCTATAAGATGAATTCTACACAGTTCGGGAATGAGACATAAACAAGTGGAGACCGAACCTCTTGAATACCATTTTACCCGTTAAAATGGGGAGCTGAAAGAGGTTAAATCTTAGTTTTACATCACGTTTCGATGGATTTCTTATCAGCAAAATTAAGGATCGCAAGTGTCCTTGTCGGGATAGCTATTGCGGGTATAGCCGTAGGTATAATTGCATTGACCGTGAAACTTGTCTGGGGTTTTTCATTATCCATTATCAGTGTATATTTTATAATTGGGATAATAGTTGTTATGGACGTAATGCAGTGGCTCTTCTCTCCTTATGTCATCTCAAGGATGTACCGACTCAAAGAGATCAGCGCGACTGACATGGAGTATTCCTGGCTGGTTCAACTAGTCAGCAACGTTAGCCAAGCGAACAAACAAAAGGTGCCGAAAATCTTCATAGCAGAAGTAAATGAACCGAATGCGTTTGCCTTCGGGTCACCTATTGCCGGAAGAAGGATGGCCATTACGAGAGGAGCATTAAATATCCTTAACAAGGATGAACTGGCAGCAGTTATAGGTCATGAGATGGGGCACCTCAGGCACAGGGATGTTGAATTATTGATGGCCATAGGCTTAATACCAACATTGATCTTTTATTTTGGATTTATGCTCCTGTTTTCTGGTGGTAACCGAAACAATGGGGGCTACATATTTCTCATTGCAATACTTCTTGTTGCTGTGAGTTTTGTCTTCAACTTGATGATACTTGCAGTCAATAGGATGAGAGAGGCTTATGCAGATATAAACGCCGCTAAGACTGTTGATGGCGGTGCGGAGAATCTCCAGACTGCTCTGGCGAAAATTGTCAGCAGTTACGGAGTACAAAAAAGCTACAATAGATTCTCAAGACGTCAACAGAACAGGAGTAACACCTCAAGTGCTGGTTCGTCCTTTTCCAACATGCTAATGTTTTCCAGCTCCAGAGATGCCGAATATCATGACTACCGGGACCTCCTAGACCAGTGGAAAAGAATGAAGCCAAGTTTAGTGTCTACGATTTTTAGTGATCATCCACACCCCGCCAAGAGAATACAGCTTTTGGAAAGATACAAATCATAGATCTTTTTTTCTGGATATAAGGAATCTGCACAAACCACTTCCGTCAACCTGCCTGTGAGTTGATTTTACATCCATGTTAAGAACAGATGAAAATAATGAAGTCTCAAGGGAACACGCAATTCCAAATCTGTTTGATATCCGGAATATGGGGCAGTTATATTCCAATAGTTCGTCAGCCTGATTGTTCAATTTGTTGTGCTCTGGGAAGTAGTTCTCTTCTTCACGCAGCTTCACTAAAGCCTCTATCTTCTTATCTTGAACAAGACCATAGAGTTTCTTGGAGTACTCGATTCTGATAGCCTGATAGCGATCCTTCAAGAAGCGCTCTACTATGTCTCCTTCTCCTTTTTCTGAAATATAAGTCAATAAATCCTCCAGCATGGCATCACTTGAATTATTTACCATACTCTTTGAATTTTCCCTAAGGGTGAAGACAAAATAAGGCCTCCCTATCTTACTCTTGATTATTTTACGTTCAATCATCCCTCTATTTTCCAATTTCTGTATTTGATTTAATACACCCATCTTTGAGATGCCAATCCTCTGCGATAAATCGTTCAGGCTTAGCCCGTTCGATGTCTTTAATTCTAGTATAATTCTTGTGTCCGAGGGATATTTGTTCATGTTCTGGTATTTCTGAAGGTTATATATTTATAACGTTACTACATTAATAAGTTTACAAAATTAATATCGCGCGTCTCCAAGAATTATGAAAAGTGAAACTAAACGATTCTCTATTTTTAACGCCCGTTCAGGCGTGCAAATATATTATTGAGTTGCGCTATAACCTTCTATGTTAACTATTCTTCTTGTTGACGCGGAACTGGAATTGATCCCCAAGGAAATGTGGGATGATTATTCTATCATAAAATTAGCGAAACAGCGAAAAAAACCCGTTAAGGAAATCATTCTTGACAGCAATTACATGCACACAGCCATAGATCGTTATTATAATGGGGGATCGCGAAGGATGGGCAGGCCAGATATTATTTATAATTTCCTTCAGGTCTGCATGGAAAGCATTCTTAACAAGAAAGGCGAGCTGAAGATATATATTCACACGAAGAGAGATAAAATTATATCGTTTAACCCAGAAGTAAAACTTCCGAAGTCCTACAACAGATTTATTGGGCTGATTGAAGACCTTTACAAAAAGAAGGAAATAAAGAGTGAAGGCAAAACGTTAATGAAAATGTCCGACGGTACTATTCAAGATCTATTAGGTAGTGCCGTCACAGGGAATCTGTCTGTTCTTTCACCAAAAGGGGACCCGATTCTGGTTTCTAACCTCTTTCAAGGGCTAGGCGAGCGAACAGTTATCATAGGCGGATTCTCAGAAGGAGACTACAGTTCGGATGTTTACAGCTCCGCCAAGGCGTATCGTATATTCGATGAAGAACTAACGATTTGGACCACAGCAATGGAGATTATTGTCCAGTACGAACGCGACAATAAGATAGTACAATAAAGTTGAGAGCGAATTTGGAAAACGAAATATTTTTTCAATTCAACTTGCCTGTGCTGCTACCAGATGTCGCGGAAAAAACTTTTATCTATTGTAGAATTAACGTTTTATTGAATACTAAGAAGATCCAAAAGAAGATAAACAAAATGATTTATCAATCTATCAAAGAGGAGGGAATTAAGAGAATTTCTAGAGGATCGTTTCACGTAGAAGAAAATTTGTTTCTCTCTACCGTCGAAAAAATATCTGATGTTCTGTCCGAACAACAGTTTGTGCCAGAATTCGGTATTGATGGGATGTTTCTTCAATATCTTGATGAAAGAGAAGCAGAAAATGCTAAACGAAGAATTAACGAAAAAGGTGTGAAAGCAGATACCATGCAGGAAAGAACTTCCTGGAAGGTCAAGGTAGAATTTTAAAAATTTTAAATAATCCATTTTTGTACAACTAGAACTAGTTTTTGTCATTTTTCTGCGTTCTGGAAAAATAGATATCCGCATAATCGCTTTATGTCGTATGACCTTCACTGACGTATATATTACACCGCATGGCGACGAATTGATAACACTTCCAAATAAACAAAGCAAGATCCTTGCAACTCGCCTTGCTACGCTATCTAAGGCAGACAATGCAGAAATACTTGCGATAATAAGCCCTCATGGCTTGAGGTTAGGTAGAAATATATCGGTTCTCTTAACGGATTATTTTTGGGGATATCTGAAGTTGGGAAACAAAATTATAAGAAGAAAGTACAGAAATGAGAAGGATCTCTCACTTAAAATCATCAGGAATAATAAATTGGCCGAGGAAGCCTCGTTTATTACCTCTTCTGGTCCAAAATCTGTATTCCCTCTCGATTTTGGTTCATTAATACCATTATATTTTTTTAATAAAAAGAAACTCGTTGTAATGGGCCAACCTAGAATCTGGAATCTTGATGATCTTGAAACCTTTGGCAGAAATCTGTTTCATGATGTTGATAGTTATAATAAAAAGGTATCGGTATTATTCAGCGCTGACCAGGCCCATACCCATTCCCAGAGTGGTCCTTATGGATATTCTGGTGATTCTAAGAGATACGAGGATATAATGGAACGCTGCGTTCGATCAAACAATTTTCAAACTCTTAGGGATGTCAGTAAAGAGATAGTGGATGGCGCGAAGCCGGACAGTTTCTGGAACATGATCATTTTAAAGGGATTTTTGGAAGAGGGAAACATAAGAATGCATTATGATTACCATTATGTGGAGAACTATTTTGGCATGCTTTTAGCCCATGGGAGCATCTATAAGTGATCATGATATAACATAGGCACTATCGGTGACCGTCTCCCCCGCTTTTGCATTGATCTTCCCACTTCAAAGGTTGCTGGCGGAATCTCCATGGGCTTGAATCCCCCCTCCCGAAAGTACTCTGTCCCACATGCTAAACCATCTGACTTTACGGATGCGGGCACGGATGAAGCAATATGCGATCCGACCTGTTTCATTTCTGTCTGTCAGCGAACATTACAATATCATGGAGCCGAGAATAAACATTTACTCGCTTTCATCGCCTATCTTGCGAAAGGGCAATTTCTGCTTGCAAATGTTAAAATTATTTGGTGATCTCCTATCGTAGGATAAACTCTCCTGTGACAGTTTTCTTGCCCAGCAGGCTAAAAAAGATTAAGTACGTTGATTTAATAAAAGAGTATGTCTTCCGATACTAAGATTAAGGCCGTCATAACGACTGCCGCTGTTGTTACAGCGATTTTCGGTTATTTTGTTGTGATAAGACCTTTTTAATAACGACACAATCACTGTGTCATGCCAGATGACAAGTTACTACAAGAGTTGGTAACACTAAAAGACCAAGTAAGATTTTCAGAAAAATTTGCCATAGATAGAGACTTCGACAACGTAGTTGTTGCAGGTATGGGGGGCTCAGGTATAGTTGGAAGGATATTTTCTGAACTTTATTCGGAAAAACCGGTTAAAGTTGTGTCAGATTATCACCTCCCACAATATGCCAATAATAGAACTCTGGTGATAGGAGTCAGCTATTCTGGAAACACTGAAGAAACGGTATCTGTGTTGAATCAAGCGCAAAGAAATCATTGCGTTACAGTTGCAATAACTTCCGGTGGGAAAATATCAGGAATGGGATTCCAAACTATCCGAATACCAGGTGGCTTACAACCGAGATCCTCGCTTGGATATATGTTGATGCCCCTCCTCTCAACCTTTATGGATGTAACGAATAATGTGCGCGATGCCACATTCAAGGTGCTAAAAAGTATGGATGAAGATCACTCAAAAGAGGAAAAACTTGCTCTCGAAATTTTTAAAGAACAGAGGATACCGGTTATAATGGGTTTTTTCCCGTTTGCATGGGTCGCTTATAGGTGGAAAACACAATTTAACGAAAACTCAAAAATAATGGCCTTTTCAAACTATTTTCCGGAGCTGAATCATAATGAGACAATGGCAATTGGAGACACATTTAGGAAAGATATGTTCAAATATATAGCGTTCAGGGGATCAGTGAATGAGCGTATAGAGAAGAGAATCGAAGAAACTTCGAAGATCACGGGTGTTGACTTTTATCCAGTGGCCGCGGAAGGCAATAGCGTTATAGAAAAACTATTCTTTCTTGTTCATTACGGAGACTATGTATCCTATCACCTTGCAAAATTCAGGAAAGTCGATCCGCAAGACGTTTCAAAAATTGAATTACTGAAAAAAAGACTGACTTAGTCTTCTATTCTTGACCCCCCGGGTGGAAGTAACTTTTCAATTTCCTCTTTCTCTACACCGAGTTTCTTGGAAATTTCCTTTGCAGCTTCCTGTCGCTTCATTTCGCCAGGAACTATGGTGACTGTTTTTTCCTGATTTTTTGTTTCGAACACGGGATGAATCATGGGGATATCAATGCCTTTTGACGAGTACATGGATATTTGTAGCCTAAGCGGAAGATTCGGCATGTAATTCCTCTTTCCTCTGACAATCCAGGAACCAGTGGAGATGTATTCCCCGGATTCTGGAGTCTTGCTTACCTGACTCGGGAGAACCCAGTATGCAGAGCTACTGGCGACACCAGCTGGCCATGCTCTGGAGAAAGAGACTGCAAATACTCCGGCTTCGGTCAGGGTCTTATCTGTAGGATTAAGGTTTCCCTCAACTTTAACAATAGTACTTGGAGCGCCGTAAACTTCTGCATGGACATATATATCCTTGTCCTTAAGGTGCCGCTTAACAATCCTTTCGTTGCTTTTGGCATCCCTTCCGGCTATTACGAGGAAACCTTCGCTGGAATAAAACCAATGATAGTTCTCGAACCACTCTGCATTCCGTTTCTTCTTCTTTTCAGTTTCTTTCTTTTTGGACGATTTGATAGTTTGTTCCAGGATTTTATTTGCGCCTACTATTTTCTGCCGATACTCTTTTGATTTGGAAAATAGAATGTTAGAGTTCTGACCAGCGGACACGTTTGCATCGAGTCTGAATTCTCTTTCACCGTCACTGAGTACGATCTCCTTTCTTGCGGGATCGTATGATTTATATGAGAATTCGCCCACTTTGGGGTACAGTGATTTATCGGGATTTGATTGATTTGATCTCACCGTTTTGATAATTCTATCGACAGCTGAAAGATTTGATACGACTATGTGCCCTAGTTCCGCGTTTATTCTTTCTTGTTCCTCGAATTCCTTTATGCTTTTCTCTATGGAATCTGTTCTTCGCAACGCCTCTGTGACAGGTTTATCCTGCGGGTAATGGTACAGTATGAAATCGACGAGTCCCTCATTGAATTCTCCAAACTCTTTGTCGGAGGTTTTGCTTAAATGCTTGAACTCAATTGGTGAAAGAATGTTTGGTCCCGCATAATAGAACGCCTTATCTAATAGCGATTCGCTAAGTATTTCATGAAATTTTGCAAGAATCACATTCGCTTTTGCCGTCAAATTCTTTGCCAGAAGTGATTTGTCTAAGCCTGCTCTATACAGTACTTCCTCTGCAAGGTCTCCTCCGATATTCATTCTTGACGCCAGTGTCTGAACAATTGATGCATTGCTATTCTCTAGTATACTTTTAAGGCCGTCTTCGCTAAGGCTGAGCGGATTCATAGAGGAGGGAGGCAAATAGGGTTCACCGTTAGCGATTTTCCTATTTTTCCACTCTCTGGTTTCGGAAGCAAAAGTTATCCTTCCTTCTTCGGTTATTATGACGTTGCCGCTCCTAAACATCTCAAAAATTATTTGTTCCCCCGAGTGTAGAGTGATCATCAATATCCTGTCAAAATTTATTTGCTCAAATTTAACCACTCTCTTTTCAGAAACTTTCTTTCGAAGCAGCATTATTAGTGAGGAGGGGGATTCAGGCCTCTCCAGATCATGAATCATAAAGCCGATTATGGGAGACAAGAATAGATAGAATTTCTTGTGGTCGCGACCATAAATCTGAAAAAGAAAATCGTTTTTGCCTGTCTGGTAAACCTTCTTTATTATCCCATCCTCTATCTTTTTTCTATTTAGTTCAACGAACGCATAAAGATCTATTGAAGATGGTCTTGGATTCATTTTCTAGTCAGTAATAATACGCACCTTATTCTATATTCGCCACAATGTCCAACTACTTCTATGGTTCTATCTTTGCTTATCGCTTCCCGAGAAGATTGAAACCTTCATCATTTGTGCCTTGAAATTGATCTTAATCATGTTAAAGACTGTTCTGGTCAAAAGTAACTCGTTATGTTTAACTTAATTATGTTTCATAAGCTTTAAATATGTTAGTGTAATACTAATTTACGGTGAGTTATGTTAGAATTAACCCATAGAGAGAGAGATTGCCTTGTATTCATAGGTAATGATGTAAAGGAAGGTTTTCCCGACAGACTAATTGACATCTCTAAAAAACTAAAGGTCAAGCCTCCGACTACAATACAACTTCTTGATAAACTTGAATCAAAGAGTCTCGTTTCGAGGAGAGGGGGTATGGTAATATTAACGGACAAGGGAAAGAAAGTTTACCACGACGTTATTGAAAGTCACAGAATTATAGAAGTTATGCTTTATAATTATGGTATCCCGAAAAGTGAATGTTGTGAGGTGGCATCAGAGATTGATTATGTTTTTAAGCACGATATCATTGAAAGACTATCCTCCAACCTTGGCAACCCGAAACTTTGTCCACATGGCAATCCCATAAACGAGTGAGTGCGAATGGATATCAACTTATGGAATCCCCAGTACGAAGGCATTTATGCGGCTTTCTTGGTTTCTTATTTGCTTGGTATAGTCCATGGCATTACACCAGATGAACACACATGGCCCATCACGTTTTCATATGCGGTGGGAAGTTACTCTGTGAAAGGTGGTGCCAAGGCTGGTTTAATATTTTCAAGCGGATTTACACTTGAAAGAGCCATAATGTCAGAAATCGCAGCTATTGCTCTAACAGGATTCATGTTTTACCCATATTTCAATAGTTTAATATATGTTATAGTGGGAACAGTAATGGCTATTTCTGGTCTATACATATCAAAAAAGCTACATTACCCCCATATTCATGTAATAGAGCATGCCTTTTACAGCCTTTTTGGAATACACAAACATAGGGCCCTAGAGGAGGAGGAAGAATTCGAACACATAAAAAACCCAATCCTTCGAGAGGATCATGGGATCTATAAACCTATCCCGATGAAGCTTGCATTTGTTCACGGTCTCATTGCAGGGTTTGGGTTTGGTGCTTTTGCTCTTATAATATATTTTGTTCTTGCGCCTTCCATGCCAATATATATTGGTTTTATGCCAGGCCTTCTTTTTGGCCTTGGAACAATGACCATGCAGGTTTTGGCAGGTACAATTTTTGGTATGTGGCTTTCAAAGGCAAAGAAACTGTCGCTGCAGGGAATACAGACTGTAGCACGTGGCATGAGTTCTTATGTTCTAACTTACGGTGGTTCAGCGTTTGTAATTGCCGGGATTGTAACAATTATTTTCCCAGCGCTATGGAACTATGGCATAGACACGGGTCTTAAGGTTCACAATCTGGACGTTCTCGGCTTGCCATTTTTCATCGTGGTTTTTAGTGTGGCAGTAATAGGGGTTATAGCCTACGAGATTAACATGCATAAAGCAATCGAACTGGAAAAAGAGGAAAGGATTACAGGTGCTAATAGAGAAATTATCAACAAAGCGTCATAACTTAATCCTTCTTTGTCATTCTGTGAACTTGACAACAAATTCTCGACCCCAAGAGACCCGATAACTTAAAGTTACAATAAATTCGAGAAGGCGTAAGTATGGCTGAAAACGACGTCGATGAGAAAAGGAAAGGCAAAATAATCTGGTTTATTCCTGAGAAAAACGATGCGATTCACTTTATTGAGAGAAAATTTACTCTCGATGGTTTTGTGATTGAAATTATAGAAAACTATACTAATAACCCCGGTTTGTTAAGTGATCCGGCTACCGTATTGAGATCGCAAGTTAGCGCCCAAGAGCCACCTATAGCTATTATCGCCGAAGGCAGGATGGTGAAACCGGTCATAGATATTCTCTATTCTAAGGAAAAGGTGACGCAAAAGTTAATTCTCATCGATCCAAAGGATGATGGGACGATTAAAACTAAGTTACACGGAATTAATGTCCCGACAATGATAATTTCTGGAGTGCCTATGCATAAGTTATATGTGCTTGAACACTTAAGTTTCCACGACTTAATAGCTGGTTCCGTTATTAAGTATATTAGGCCTGTAAATAATTCCAGCCTTGAGAATCCTACAAAAGTTTTTAATTACCTTGTGGGCTTCATAGATGATGGCTTACGATGAATTTGTTACAGACATACAACTCAGGTATGGTGATATAGACGCACTTGGGCATGTCAACAATGCTGCTTATTTAACTTACTATGAACTCGCAAGAGTAAACTTCCTCAAAAATTTTTATAAAACAAAACCTGTTGAAATCGGGATAGTCATAGCGAGGGCGGAGATTGATTTTCTGAAACCGATACTCTTTGAGAATGATATACATGTTGGGACAGATATCGCAAAGATAGGTAAGACAAGCATAACATTTTTTCATAAGATATACTCAGACGACGGTACAGTTTATTCAACTGCCACCATAGTGGGGGTGTTTGTAGATCAGAATGGTAAGCCTAAGACTGTTCCAGAAGAGATAATAAAATCTTTAGGCTTCAAATCAAAATAACTGAAGAGATTCATGTATGAGTGCACATTTTTATCATTGATCTTGGGAATTATCCTTAACCCGATTATTACTGAAAGAGATCCTGTAACTAGGAAGCGATTATTTGTGGACTAAAAGTAGCAAAAATCGTTTGATGTATTTTTAACTATCAAACTGGTGTGGTTACATAACCCAGCCATCCAAAATCAAGTGGAAGAAAAACCAAGAGCAGATAGAATGAAAGATGCAGTGCAGTGGTTAAGTAGATGTTTTTCCGTAAATAGTATATCGCCCCGTAAATAATGGCCATAGCAAAATTATCAAGAATAAATAGGAGAGAATAAAGACCAGGATATCCACTGGGATAAAATATTACGAAACTAGCGTAAAACAGAGTGTACATTAATGCCTGAAAAATGATAGCTCTTCCGTCTGAGGTGTAATTTTTCAAAAACTCTATTACAATGAATCTAAAATTTAACTCCTCAAGAATCACTGGGTAGTAAAGGAATGAAAACACAGACGAAACACCGATGTGTTGGACATCATAAGCATATAACCAAATAGCTAACACTGCAACAAATATGATTAAATCCTTTGATACAAGTAATGATTTTACTTTTTTTCTTAATTCTGGTATCAGCCATATCAAGACTATTATTATAACGGGGGCAGTAAAAATATAGATGTGGAAAACCAGTGTATGGTTTATATAAGAATCTTGACTAAAATAGAAGAGAGCGAAAAACACAAATTCTAAAAAAGCGAATAATAAAGTGAATTTCTTCTCTGGAGGGGTGATATTCGTTCTATCCATTTCATTCATTTCCATCAAAATAAACTTCGCCTAAAGGTGTCATTGGCCGTAGTCAGTGTCAATATTAACATTAGATGTAATTCTTTCCCTTTTCTCCACAACGTATGTGTTCAATACAGTTACAGTCGACAGCCACATTATCGGAAGGAAAACAAGCCAAACCGAGATGCTGAAGAAGAACTGCTCTATCAGACCGAACATAGGCCAGACGGTGTAAGATGTGACAACAGAGAAAAAGAATACAACCATTGCGAAAAGTGTGAACATCATCGGAATGTATTCAATAATGACTTTCCGGAATCCCTTGTTGGAAAAAACGTATGCAATCCCGAAAATCATGCCTGAAATGAATGACGTGATACTCATTAGTGCAAATATACCGGGATCCGTCACAGCCTTAGTAACCAAATACGGAATAAACCAAACAAACATAGCTACAGTACCTATAGAGAGGAGAGAAATAGTACCGAAATTCCATTGCCTGCCTTTCACAGTCAATAACTCAAGCAGCAAGATCGAAAAGAACGTACCACCTAGAAGCATTAAAAAATTTATAGATCCATAAAAATAAAGTGTGTCCTGAAGACCGTAATATATACCTATGATCTCAACTACCGGTATCGCGAGAAGAAAAATAGATGTGGCAAAAATGAAGATGCTTCTTCTCCTTACTGGCCATAATGATTGAAGAATGCGTGAGGGCCTGGAAAGCAAGAACCTCTTTCTTAAAAGGAAATTTGTTATGCCAGCCAAAACAACACTTTCCAGTATCAAAGGAAGAGCGAGAAAACTTAGCAGAAGAGTCACTATGGAAGGAAAGGCGGCGACCAGGGATTCGCATTGACAACTGACAACCGATACAGCCTGTGTAAGATGGCCACCAAGAGCCGATTTGGCATGTTTTCCAACGTATCGAAATATCAAAACATAATTCTCGACAAGAAGCGCAGACAGAAGGGAAAACAGCATGAGGGTTTGGGGACTGATAGTTACCACGAAATACCTGGAAAAAAATACTAGTCCATTCTGAAACATGAATGTAACGCCCCCTGGAAGCACGTCGTCATAAACTGAACCGACGAGAATACCAATATTCTCCGGTACAAAATTTTCTCTTAAGAGCGTTGCGAGAAACATCATTATTATAAATACTATTGAGGATGCAAGAAACTTCTTGGTTGGTATACTTTTAATTCCAAAACGTAAGAAAAACCCATAAAAACTTATCAATACGGCTATCAAGAATATCAGGAAGAGGTTCAGGATCGGAAAAGCAAAAAATGCTACAAGTACGTAGAACAGCGTAATGAACATTTTCAGATACATCGATATTGTTTCATTTTTAACTACAGGCCATATGGCCTCAAGTAGCAATAGTACCACGACCCCAATTAGCACAGGCAACGCTACATCAGTGTCTATCAGAATCTGGCCTTCAGAAATGCCCAAAACAAAGGCTATAAAGAACGAAACGAAGGAACCCGCAGATAGTACATAGCTCTTGATAAGTGAATTCATCTTACTATACTTACAAGGGATATGGAAATCAAGAGTATTAATAGATAGAAGTTTGTAAAACCGAACGACTTTTTAAAGAAGTTCGCGCTGACCGGAGAGATCAACGGTTTTACTGCAGTATATACTATAACGCCTCCCATCACCACTGCGAATACATAATAGAGAATCCCCACGTTTATTGAACGAACAACGAGTGGAATTAAGCTATACACGACAAGAATGATGCTACTCAAAAGAACATAGAACTCACTTTTCGTTCTGGATACGACTGCAGGAAGCATAGGGACATTAGCTTTCTTATACTCCTCGACATGAGACGTTGCAAGGTTCCAGAAATGCGTGGGCGTCCAGAGAAATACCAGGAAAGCAATAAAGTAAGCGGTAATAGATAACGAATCTGACAATGTCGACCAGCCCGCTAAAGCTGGAAAACTTCCTGCTATTCCGCCCAGAACTATGTTCCAGGACGTTCTTCTCTTTAAAACAATAGTGTAAAGGACCACATAGGCCAGAAAACCGCTGAATATCAAAAGCGCAGTAAGCAAATTTATGAAAATATAGCTTATTGTAAATGAAGCTGCTACCATTAGTATAGAAAACACAGAAAACTGCTTCAGATTAGAATCATTGATAAGCTTCCACCTGTACGCAGTCCTATCCATCTTTGTGTCTATATCTCTGTCATAAATATTATTAAATAAGCCCGCAGACATCGAAGCCAATGTACCTGAAACAAGCAGGGGCGCAATTAGTACTACCCTTGTAGAAAAAAGAGGATTGGAAAAAAAAGCAGCGACAGCGACGAGATCAACGAGAAGAGTAATCTCTACTTTAAATAATTTAAAAAAATCTTTTGCGTTCACCTACATCACTTTCTTTCTCATCCGGTTACGACAATGATACCAAACATTGACGTTGGATGGACAGTGCACCAATACGTATAAATTCCACCCGTCAAAAAGGGATACGTCGCATGAACTGTCTGACCGGTATTGAGACCCGTAAGCAGATTCGTTCCGATAATTGTATAGCTGGGACTCTTCTCCCATGTCAACGGGGATGTTGCAATGGTTGAATTTATCTTGTCAAATAACGCAACAGAATAAGCACCATCATAACAAATAGTAAGTGTATGCGGAGCATTATCCTCTTCCGTCACATTCCAGTAGACCATTGTTGTAACATTGTAATAAAGAGTTGGATTAATTTTACCATGGTTGTAATCCCATCCGTTTGCATCTGCCCACAGATGAGTGTAAGCTGTATGATTGGTTTTTGCGTGCGGCGGTGGTGTTAAAGATGAGGACGCCGCCATATGAGACACGCCTATATATCCAAACGATAAAGCTACAACCACGATGACTATCACGGCAAAACCTACACCAGCATTTTTAAACGCCATTATGCACCAGAACCTCCTTCTTCTTTAGCTGCAATTGGACCGACGTCACTTGATTCAATAGGATCATTTGTCTCGGTTCTATACTCTAAGATATTTGACGAATCCACGCTGGGAACAGCAGACCAGCTTTTCGTTATATTATACAGGAAGATGAGCTGCCCAATACCAATTATAACACCACCCAAAATGGCACTGTCCTGATACGGCTGGAATTGCGGGAAATACCCTGCTACAGCACGAGGCATACCTATAAAACCCCCAACCTCCCATGAAACAGACATAAGAAAAGAGCCGACAGCCGTGAAATAGAAATGCCATCTGGCCAAGCGCGTATCGTAAGTCCTACCATGGGAGAATGTTGGATAGAGGAGATAGAATATAGCCATGAAGACTCCAAGGGTTACACCAACAAATATGAAATGAAAGTGCCCTGTAACGAAATATGTCCCATGAGCAATTTCATTAATAGATTGATTCGCCAGCATTACACCTGCAACCCCACCAAGCGTGAAATCCAAAATAGCGTTAAGGACGAATAGCATGGGCGTTGTTATTCGTATCTTCTTGGCAGTCCACAAAGTTGCGATCATGTTGAATATAGTAATTGCAGAAGGGATGGCGACGAAGAATGAGGAGGTAGTGAAAAACAGGACCCAATCTACGCCAAGACCGGAATTCAAGAGATGATGCCCCCAAACAAGTTCACTTAGTATCATCAGAAGACCCAACGAAAAGACACCAGAAGAATAACTGTACATTGGCCTCTTTGTAAACCTCGTTATTACATCATACATCAAGCCGAACGCAGGAAGCACTGCCAGATAGACCACAGGATGTCCCCAGAACCAGAATATCACCGCAAATGTCAATGGATCCTTCAAAAAGAATATCGGGTTAAAAACGTCATAAAACAACATACCTACTCCAACCATCAGTGGCAGAGCGGAACTGATAAGCATTATTGCAGTAAAAACCATGGCCCACGCGAATATGGGCATCTTGCTGAGAGGAATGTCATCTGATCTATCAATCAAAATTATTCTTAGTACTATGATAGAGGCCATGAATACGCCGATAAAGATTAGTTCAACAGCAAAAATTCCGACCGAATTATACACTCCTGCCCCATAGGCTTGCATCTCAAGAGAAAGTGGCGGATACATGTACCATCTCATACTGGACTGAGATATGAAGAATAAAACGCCCCCAAGAAGCCATATCCAGTAAGCAAATGAAGAATATCTTCCAAGATCGTCTCTCTTCAAATGTAGTTGAGTGGGTAGAAGATAATACGCCAGCCCTATTGCCGAGCCGAGAGCAAACATGTATATCATTAAGACCGCATGTTGAGTTAACAAGACGTTGTAAACGATAGGGGTGATTATTGTGGGATTTGGATCGACCAAGCTAATCCTCATGAAAACCCCGATTGCACCGGCAAGGAAAAGGAATAATAAAGATGTGAAAATAAAACGAAGGCCTATGCTTTTTGCGTCATTTGCGGAAAGTACCGACCAACTTAGATATCGTGGTTTTCCCCATGTCTGATCTCTTATGAACACATCTTTATCTTGATAGCCATCCTTTTCAGCAACCTCAGCAACCACACTCCCCTTGGTTGCCACTAGATAATATATCAGAAAAACCAATATTGCAACGACTGAAAGAACAACGCCAGAGATTATTAAAAGAGATTCTGTTGACATTAGCTCAAAACCTCCATTGTTCCTCGCATAAGATAATGATCTTCACCGCAATATTCCACACATTCGAATATGTAGTGTCCTACTTTATTAACGGAGAAACTCACCTGGTTTGGATGTCCAGGTACCGCATACACTTGCAAACCTAACGCAGGAATTAGCAGATCATGTATTACATCCTTACTAATTACTTGAAATGTGTACTCAGTGTTAACGTGAACCCACAGCACATCAGTACTGCTCGTTCCATTCGGATATGTGAATTGCCAAGCCCACTGATAACCGGTGACATTAATAACTGTGGAACCAGCTGGGACTGTAGATGGATCTTTAGCAGTAGCGATGTTTGATTCATGTCCCAATACGTAAACTATGTTAAGGCCAGCAGCAGACATCAATATTATTAATACGACGACGACAAAGAGCAGCTCAATTTTTGTTTTAGAATTCATCTGAAATCGTCACCTTCATCATTCTTTACTCCGAATTTAACAACAGGATACATCATAAACAATATTGTAAATGCCATAGCAGCAATTCCAGTTGCCATTATTGGTTGCGCCTCTTGACTTGCAGGAACCCCGGGAACGCCAATAAAATGTAAAGAAAAAAGGAATCCTAGAATGAAATATGCAACAACCCCTATCACTATAGATACTATTAAGAAGGAGATTATTAAATTCTCAACTTTTTGCATTATGTCTTGATCAAAGACCTTTATTTAAACCTTTTTTCCCATTTGCGTAAAAACCCATTATTTTACAGTGTCTATTAATTATAGATCACGTTATTCGCATGAAAAAAACTACTGGCACTTAGAAGAGGTGCAAAAGGTTACTGGGATGGAGTATACAAATGCAAAATTAAGAAAAATGAACCTATTACTAAGCCTGACAGCACAGGATGTGGAAATAATAATTCAGTTGTGCCACTTAGATCCGCCTGATTGAAGAATGTCCTTCTTCCATATGGGGGCCTTTTCCTTTATCATGTCGATCACATATTCACACGCGAGAAATGCCTCTTTCCTGTGTTGCGAACTGACACATATCGCAACGGAATCCTCGCACAAGCCTATTTCACCGATACGGTGTATTACGTTTACGTCAAGAATCTTGTATTTATTCGTGGCGTCCTCCATTATAGATCGAATCATTTTCACCGCCATTTCAGGATAACTGTCATAAAAAAGTGATTTTACTTCTATTGAATCCGTGAATTTCCTGACTGTACCTTGAAAAGTAACGATTGCACCAGCCTTTTCACTTCTTGTTTTTTCTATTAACTCTTCAATGTTGATTTTGTTCTTCTGGATTGTGACATCCATGAATATTGATTACTTGCCTGAATAAATTTATTCCTGAAATGCGCTCACCAATGAGCCTCCGCATGCGATCTAACATTGAATCCTACTTTTAGAGCAACACTCGTGAAGCAGCGCCCAATATTTTCTGTATAATTTTTATGACAAAAGGTTTAATTATTATTCTTAGATCGAGACTCGAGGATGCTGAAGTGAAAGCAGCGACCAATATTGATGTCAAAATTGATGGAAGAGATTTTTCGTTCGAAACTCCGGATACAGTTCTTAACAAATTGCTTGAATTAGATTACGACATTCCCCATATTTGTTATCAACCTAACCTTGGTCCATTACAGTCTTGCGATTCATGCCTTGTCAACATTAACGGAAAGGTTCTAAGATCTTGTTCAACACAAATACAGGACGGTGATTCTATAGACGTCTCATCAGTCGATATCAAGAATCTTCGCACAGAGGCTGTGCAGTTGATTCTACATAATCATGAGCTTTACTGCACTGTCTGTGAAAATAACAATGGAGACTGTGCACTTCATAATGCTGTTCACGACCTTGACATAACGGTTCAGAAATATCCGTTTGAACCAAAACCATATAGTTATGATGATTCCAACCCATTCTACGCCTATGATCCGAACCAGTGCATTCTTTGTGGACGCTGTGTTGAGGCGTGCCAGGATGTACAGGTCAATGAAACCCTTTCCATAGATTGGACCTTGCCAAGACCGAGAGTTATATGGGACAAAGGGGTGCCTGCTAATGAATCGTCATGCGTATCCTGTGGGCACTGTGTTACCGTATGCCCAGTTAATGCCTTGATGGAAAAGAGCATGTTGCGAAAGGCTGGATACCTAACCAATATTGACAGAAATACAAGAAAATCCATGGTTGATGCAGTAAAGTCCGTTGAACATGAATTAACAATGGCTCCTGTAATGGCGATCAGTAATGCAGAATCGAAATTACGAGAATTCCAGATCAAAAAGACAAAAACGGTCTGCATTTACTGCGGCGTCGGCTGCTCATTTGAGATATGGACAAAAGGCAGAGACATATTGAAAGTGCAGCCGCAACCAGAGTCTCCTGCCAACGGTATTTCTACTTGCATTAAGGGAAAATTTGGATGGGATTTTGTGAATAGCAAAGAGCGCCTGAAAAACCCTCTTATAAGGGAGGGTGATATATTTAGAGAAGCTTCTTGGGATGAGGCTCTTAATGCCGTGGCAAAAGGTCTCAAGAACATAAAAAATAAGTCCGGAGGAGATGCAATTGAATTTATCGCTTCCTCCAAAGGCACAAATGAAGAAGCCTATATGGTCCAGAAGCTCGCTAGGCAGGTATTTGGAACAAATAATGTGGATAATAGTTCTAGATTCTGCCAGGCACCTGCCACGAATGGACTCTGGAGAACAGTGGGCTATGGAGGAGATGCGGGATCAATCCAGGATATCTACATGGCAGACCTTGTTCTTGCCGTCGGTACAAATACTGCAGAATCGCATCCAGTTCTTGCTACCAGAGTCAAAAGAGCACACAAGCTCAATGGACAAAAACTGATAGTTGCTGATCTCAGGATGCATGAGATGGCTAGGAGAGCGGATAAATACCTCCATCCAAAGCCTGGAACCGATATGGTATGGCTTAGTGCAATTACGAAATATATTCTTGATCAAGGATGGGAAGACCGAGAGTTTCTGGATGAAAGAGTAAACGGATTAAAGGAATACAAAAAGAGTCTTGAAAAATTTACACTTGACTTTGCAGCTGAGGTTTCTGGCATAGAGCAAGAAAGTTTGAAAAGTGTTGCAGAAATGATTCATAATGCAAAGAGGGTATGCGCCTTATGGGCTATGGGTGTTACTCAACATCAGATGGGGAGTGACACTTCTACCGCGATTTCTAATCTACTTCTTGTGACCGGAAACTATGGGAGACGTGGTACAGGAGCTTATCCTTTGAGGGGCCATAATAATGTCCAGGGAACAAGTGACTTTGGAGCAATGTCCGCCTTCCTTCCAGGCTATCAGAGTATAAAAGATCCAGAAGTAAGAGAAAAATTTGAGAAGGCTTGGAATGCTAAAATAAATCCAAACGCGGGATACGACAACAATACGTGCCTAGAGGCCATTGAGGATGGAAAAATAAAGGCTATGTACGTCATAGGAGAGGAGCTCGCGGAAACCGGCTCGGATTCTGGCTACATAAGAGAGAAGCTTTCAAACCTTGACTTCTTGGTCGTACAGGACATGTTCCTGTCGGAGACCGCCAAGTATGCCGATGTCGTTTTGCCGGCCTGTGCTAGCCTTGAGAAAGAGGGCACGTTTACGAACACAGAAAGAAGAATCCAGAGGATATACAAGGCGATGGACCCATTAGGAAATAGCAGATCGGATTTCGCTATATTCAGGGAGCTTGCCAACAAACTGGGAGTAAGTTGGAATTACAAATCACCCGCAGAAGTGATGGAAGAAGCGGCTGCACTTACACCCATGTTTTCTGGAGTTCGATATGACAGGATGGAATGGTTTAAGAGCCTTCAATGGCCTGTATCCCAAGACGGGACTGATTCACCATTTCTTTATGAAAAATCATTTGCGTTTCCAGATGGAAGAGCACGTCTCTTTCCGCTATCATATACAGAGCCGCTTACAACCTCCAAGACATATGATTTGCAACTGAACAATGGCAGGTTATTGGAGCATTTCCATGAAGGAAACGAAACCTATAAGACAGATGGCATTAGAGAGAAAGTTCCAGGCACTTTTGTAGAAATATCTCCGGCGCTTGCAACGGACAGAGGCATTTCGAATGGAGATCTCATCAAGATAACCTCTAAATGGGGATCTATAACAGTACCTGCATTGGTGACAGAAAGGGTTTCTGGGAATGAGCTTTATCTTCCTATGAACGGGCAGGGGGAACGGGGTGTAAACAATCTTACTGGTCGCATCATGGACCAGGTCAGTCATACACCAGCGTATAAAGAACTTCCAGTCAAGATTAAAAAGGTTAGCGATGGGGATGGCAATTCTCCGCTGCCGAAAAGTAACCCTAGATTTTATTCTGCTATGCCGCAAAAGGGAATTATGATTGAAAATAAATGGAAAAGAAAGGATTACGTAAAATTAGTGACGGAGTGATATAAAAATGGCAAAAAGTATAGAAACTGTGGAAAAAATTGACGACATGGATAATTTGATTGAACTTACGGGCTTAGTATCGGAACACTATGGGCAGATAAAGGAGATGATATCCTTAATTGATGTTATAGAGAAGTCAGGGATTTTAACGATAATAAAAGCGGTGTTGTCCGATCCGGACGCAATTTTGTCCGTTGTCTCCAACGAGATGTTGAGAGAATCAAACGTTCGACTTTTAAGGAATTCCTCATCTCTAGTTTCACTCCTCTCACATATAAACTCGGACAAGTTAGACAGCATTTCAAGGAGCTTGACCGAATCGATCAATGGCCTAGGTGAGACACCTAAAGCGGAAAATATAGGCATCCTCACAATTATGCAGATGATGAAGGATCCGGATATTGCTGAGGGAATTAGGTTGATGTTTGGGGTTTTGAAGGGAATAGGATCAGCAGGAAAGAAATGAATTCGGGATACGTACATAGATACCCCGGTGAATCAGGAACAATGAATGTTCCTGTTGCAATGGTTAGAAATCAGAAACTGTTGAAGCGTCGCACAGATAAAGTTGCCGTGGAGGAACCTTTGCAGATCACCGTCTCGTATAACGGATCTAAAACGAGAAATTATGCAATTATAATGAGAACACCGACAATGGACAAATTTTTAGGTACCGGTTTCCTCTTTTCCGAAGGCGCCATGAGAAGTCCCGAAGATATAATTTCAGTACGCAACGTAAAGGCCGATGGGATCGCCATAGACAATACAATAGAATTTGACCTTAAGCATGAGTTCAAAAGTGTACATGGAAGAAATTTCGTAGTGAATTCAAGTTGCGGTGTCTGCGGCAAGAACAGCGTTGATGATATATTTTTGAGGATTGGAAGGATAAACAGATCAAGCTTGCGCGTTACTTCGGATTTTATCACTGAACTGCCAAAGAGACTGATTGAATACCAGGCGGTATTTGAAGAAACAGGCGGTGTTCATGCTGCAGCAATATTCGATGAAGACGGGAAAATGCTCATTTCAGCCGAAGATGTTGGAAGACATAACGCTGTCGATAAAGTTATAGGCTATATGTTGTGGAACCATCTTTTACCTGCCTGGAACTTCATTATGCAGGTCAGTGGACGAGCAGGCTTTGAGATTGTTCAAAAAGCGGCAATTGCAGGAATACCCATAGTTAGCTCTGTCTCTGCACCATCCAGTCTATCCATAGAAGCCGCCGATGTGCTAGGTATCACCCTTATCTGCTTCGTGCGCGAAAATGGATTCAATGTGTACACTCATCAAGAAAGGATAATTTTTGAATAGATTTTATCCTCCACTTACCATTGGAAATATTGCAAGTTCGTCTCCATTCTTTAAAATCGCGGATTTATTGGTGTATTCCTTGTTTAAGGCCATAAGAAAATTATTGGATCCCGGTTTTAATTCTTTGTGTCTTTGATTCAGGATATCGACAGCATCTGCAACTTTCCAGCCGTCACTGATTTCCAGGTATTCCTCCGAGATACCAATATTATCCCTGATTGATCCAAAGTACTTTATCACTATTTTTGAGTTCATACTCTTCCTTCCAGTATGGCTCCCTTTTCATCACGGCTTCCCTGAATATACCGTCCAGCAGATCGTTACCTGAGTTGTTTCGGATTCCGGAGATAATATCCGTATAGTTATCGTCCCTCATAAGGCATGGCTTCAGTGCACCTGTAGACGTGAGCCTTATCCTGGTGCAATGCTTGCAGAATTCGTAATTATGCATGGGCTTTACGAGTTCAACTACAGCTTTCCTCCCATTAATGTTAATAGTGTACCTGGGCCGAAGATGAAGGCTATTATAGTCTACCCTCTCTGCATTTGCCTTGAGAGATGCTTCGATACCGTCAAGCGGCACGTGATATCTCAAATATTCTTCGGAATTTTCATTTTCTCGTATTGTTTCAAACTCGATCAGTTGCAATATAACTCCTTCGTTAGATGACAGTTCGATCATCCGAGGGATCTGATCTATGTTCACATCCTTCAGAACCACGAAATTTATCTTTATAGGCTCAAAACCGGCAGATTTGGCCGCTCGAATACCATTCACAACTTTATCGAGAGCATCAACGCCGGTTATGAATTGAAAACCATCACGATCTATGGAGTGCATAGATATGTTTACCCGATCAAGCCCAGCCTCCTTAAGTTTCTGAGCAAGTGACGGCAACATGATACCGTTTGTTGTCATGGAAATATTTCCTGATATGTGCTTCCTTGTTAGTTTGATTATGTCCAGAATATCGTGTCTTAAAGTAGGTTCACCGCCAGTAAATTTTATCTTATTGACACCATGTCTCGCTGCAACCTCTACAACACGCTCTATCTCTTCAGCAGAAAGTGTTTCAGAATGTACTCCAGTTCCTTCCATGTGGCAGAAAAAGCACTTAAAATTGCAGGTCGTGTTTACCTGTATTCTCATGCTGGTAACTGGACGACCATACGAATCTTTAAATGGAGACATTAAGTTATAATGATAATCTATTAATTAAACATTATCTAGCTCAGCTTACTATTTGGGCACAATCGTCACTTCCGGTTCTTAAGGGGTACTATGCTGTGAGGATTTCTCTTGTGAAAATAACCTGAAAAATATCTTCAAGATATCACGCGTATCACCTCTTATGTAATCGATGAAATCATTAGAACCGGATTTCCAGAGATCCTCGATCACCTCTCCTACCCCTTTTCCTTCCTTTATGACAAGATTCTTTTTTCTATCCAGATCCAGGCTAGAAAATGCCTCGTGCGAAACTACTTCTGAGAGTTTCCTTAGTCTATAGTCACCATCGTAGGAGTAGAGATAATCCGCCACAACATACATCATGTCTAATACATATGATGTAGCCAGATAATATTTGAATTTGTAAAGCTGTGAGAAAACGGAGTGCGATTTCAATTTCATCTGTAGAAGTGGTACGTCATAACCTGTGTGATTATAACCTATGATAATAGCAGGTTCAAGTGAAGAAACAAAGTTCCCTGACTTTATAAGAATGTTTTCTTCCTCCTCTTTACTGTCGTTCTTAGCAACAAATAGCTCAGTATTTATAGAATCTTTGAAGTAACTGATGGAAACAGCTATTATAGGCTCGTTTGTCAAAAAGTCTCGCTGCTTATGAATTAATGTTTCCAGATCTAGGGAGATCACGTGTTCATAACCATACAGTTCTATGCAGCGTCTGACCAATTCAAAATACCATGGCTTCGTGGTTTACCATGCATTCCGATTAAATAAGATTATTTGTCTAATTAACAATGTTTAAAATTTTGCTGCCCACGCTCTGTGAGAAAGTATAAGTAACGAGCACGATTTCGACTGGTCAAGATGCAATTGGGAAAAAATAATAACAAATTGCACATGAGGTAGTTTATGAGATATACACAGAGAGATTACTTCACGAAGAAGCAGAGTGATGACGAACTATCACGCGAAATAGTTAGTTTTTTCGCGGAAGAAGGTTTTAGGACTCACGAATACAAATCTGTTCATGGAAACATTGTGCAGGCTACAAAGGGTGGTATATACAGAACGATACTGGGAAGAGATAAGGCATACACGATTGTAATAAGTGAGAATGGTTTGTCACTAACTATAAGGCTTGGGGTATCACCCTGGATTGAAAGCCCAGACGACTCAAACACTGAATCGTTTTTCCAGAAACCACAACTAGCGTTTAATGAAATACCTGAAGCGCTATGGACGTACCACTTAGAACACGCTTTATGGCACTTTATAGAAACCCAGAGCAACGTAGACTGAAAATGAAGAATATATTCACCATTTCATCCCCGTAATTTTTTCGTACAAGCCAGTGTAAAGGGTAGTTACAGAACGAACCATATCTTCAGGCAGTGGTGGTATATCTGGCTCCTTTGTACCATTCTTTCTGGCATCATAAAGCGCTTTGTGATAACCAATCGAGCGGTAGTATTGCCTGACCATTTCTTTGCTGAACTCTTCCTGAGTTCCGGCCTCGTATTTCTCCCTGTCCCAGAAACGATCTTCATCAGCAGTGCCGAATGTATCGACAAGCACCGGATTTCTCTCTTCGTCAAGGGCAAATTCCTTCTTTCCGTCTACATGGATAAGCCCTCTTGAATATACGGTTGAGTTGATTTCCTCATCTATTCTGTAAATTTCGTTTCTTATCTTTTCAAGGTCCGATGGTGTAAGACCGCTTATATCACAGGCCTCAGATGCGGATACAGGGCGATCGAATTTTTCAAATTTAGTGGTGCTTTCGAAGAATGGATGAGGCAGCTTATCACCGTATGACGGGAACTTCGAAAATCCAAGATCCTGAAACTTTATCTCACCGCTTTTCAATCTATCAAACAAAGACCCAGCCACGTAATACCTGGTGACAAATTCCAGAGGAATTAGGTAATTGCTATCCTCCGGAATTGGTTTTCTTGAAAGGACCTGATACTTCTTAACCCTCATTTGGTTTCTTTCCGGCATATCAATGAAATGTGTTGGAAAACCCAAACGATCCTTCACCATTTTGAACCAAAACGTAGATGTCCTGCACAGTGACGCCCCCTTTTCCGGGACCTCGTTCGGAATTATCTTGTCAAAGACAGATATCCTATTGGAAAATTTGAACAGCAAAGTCTTACCTTCGTCGTAGACATCTTTTACCTTCCCTTTTCTGACTAGTTGCATAGATGGAGATGCTTGATATGGATATTTATCTTATGCGGACTCGGGATCCAACAAGCCAATATTCTTCGGAGTCTGGGATAGGCTCAAAGGGAGGCCTAACCTGGTCGGTACAAGTTTTACTGATCATGAAGTTGCACTACACCTGAAGTTTTGCATAGCTTTGCAGACACGCGCCTCTGCATAGGTTCCCGAGTAAAGCAAAATGTTTCAGTTGTTTTCCAATCTTTGTTTTCTTGGAGCTGACAGGGCAATTTTGGAGTTAGATTTACTAGCTGTGGCGAGAAAGTGATGAATTGGCACCAGGAAATGAAATTTAAATCTTCTATAAATTTCCGCCCGTTCCAGGAATATTCGTGTAAAACGCCTTCATACGATCGTTTACGCGCCCTGGCTTTCCGTTTTCATTTGCGTATCTTCTTACGAACTTGGGTTTCTCAAAAATATCCAGGAGTTCTTTGTCCATAAGGTCGATGTTCATAAGATAAGGCTGACCCAATTTAAACAGTATAGACTTAAGATCAAGATAATCATTTCTTGCTAAGTTATAGTTATACCAGGCTTTCTCGGAATAAGGAGGATCGAGGTAAAAGAATGCCTCTGAAGAATGATATTTCTCGAACAACTTCCTGAAATCTAGATTTTCTATACTCCATGAATGCACTGATGCCTGAATTTTTCCAAAGTTCGCTAATGTCTTCTTGATGAATGCCCCCTTTGATTTTTCGTTCTTCGTTGCATAAGTGCTGCCCATGCCTCCGAATCCTGTCGTATATAGATAAAGGCTCTCTATAAGCTCAAGTTTACGACCATGATACATGCTGTTCGCTAATAACCACCCACGAAATGACATCTTATTTCTATCTTCGGTGCTAACAAATTTTAATACTTCGTAAAGCATGGCCTTGATTAATTCTGGATCGTTTTGAATTGCAGTGAAGATATTAACAAGTTTTGCGTCTATGTCATTATACACTGTCCTTTGCGCCCCAAGGTTCAGGGATACCAGACCTGAACCGCCAAAAACATCGACTAGCATGTTAGAACCAGAGAGATGAAATAAACGCTTTATTTCTGGCAACAGCACCGTTTTTGAACCGGGGTATTTCATCAATTTTAGATACATTTTTACACTCTAACCCGAAGGTTAAATATACACCAGACACAACAAAAAAAAGATTGGAATTATCGTGGAAATATGCTTACTCCATTGCGGTAAGATTGGATTTATAGCGTTGGCAAAACGTGTTGTAATTGTGTTTATAGTCTGTCCACAGCCTTTTGTATTCTTCCGAAACTTTCCCGATTACTTTAGCAGGGACACCCACTGCAATGGCTTCATCGGGTATTTCTTGATTACTTTTAACTACTGCACCTTCCCCAATGGCTGACCAGACACCGACGCGTGAAAAATCTGAGATTGTGACATTCATTCCAACTACCGCCCAGTCATTAACTCTCCCCGTGTGTATGACAGAAAGATGTCCTATTGTTGCATGCTCACCTATTGTCGTCTTTTCACCTGGTCTGGCATGAACGACGCAATTGTCCTCTATCGCACTGTAAGCCCCTACTTCAATCTCCCCGTAATCTCCGCGAAGAACAGCCCCTGGACCAACCCAAACATTCTTGCCAATCTTTACAGCACCAATAATTGTCGCATTGGGGAATATATATGCTGTCTCATCGATCAGTGGTACCCGACCCTCAAAATTCAATATCATACATGCATGTGATAGCACCATCATTAAAAATTATTGATTTTCCAGAACATAAAAATTCTACGTACGTAAAAATTGCTGAAATAGGTTTCAAATCTTCTTAATCACATCGTATTTCATTTTGTTTGGCGGGAAGAGGAGAGAATATATCATTGTGCCTCCTTCGTACAGCGATACTGGGTATTGCAATATAAACATCAACAGACTCCACCTCTTGTTTGTCTTGAATATACCATATTGATAGAAGAAGAAGTAATTGACTGTATTGAACATTGAGAAGGCAATAATTGCATAGGAATATTGGAAATGGATAAAATACGCAGGTAAAGAAAGAAAGAAACCGACAAATCCGCTCCATCCGATTGCATACCGGTATAATGCCCAGTAAACATACTTCCTGTTTATTTTTTCTATGAATGGAGTAGCCCATAACATGGCCCAGATCCATCTTCTTCTCTGCTTGTAGAAATCCTTTGTTGACAGTGGAGGTGCAATGAATATTGGTCCAGGTATGTACCCGAATGTGTATCCATTCTTCACGATCAATTGTGCCATGATCACGTCTTCTGCACCGTAAGTTCCATAATCCCAGCCAATTTTCTCCTCGACGTCAGCCCTTATTACCATTCCCTCGCCATGTGCTGTCATGGGCTTTCCTTTGCTATTGAAGTATGCACAGAACGAGGCACACTCCGAAATTCGCCACATATCACCCAATGTAGAGAATAAATGCCTCCCGGGCTCTCTTAATCTAATATGACCTTGCCCGCTATCGTACGGCATTGAATATACGTACTCGAGATATTCTCGAGAAACCACGGAATCGTCATCCAGATGGCAAATGTAAGTCTCTTTGCCAATGCCATGTTCCTTGAACCATAAACTTCCATAATGTAATGCACGTAGTTTCGCTCTTGATTTATTTGTGCAGTTATAGTCTGCAGGAACGACGATTTCCTCTGCAGGATATGCATGCTTATCGTATGCTTCCTTGATAACAAACAACCGAATTGGGAGCATGTATGATTTGAGTATCGATAATAATTTGTCCACAACATCCGCGTTTGCACCATTCGTAGTGATTACAACAATCACTTTCCTTCCGTTGTGATAATTTTTTTGAACCAGAATTGGTGGTGGCATTTCAATATTTGATTTCCTAAGTTTACTGTGAACCCTATCAGAGTTCTTCCGGAACTGTGCAATGAGTAAAGTTGTCTGCGCCACTGCAATGGGGAAATAGAGAGTTATTATTGCGGAAGTGATAATTATGTACGTTGTTGAAATTGTAATGGGCATCAGTGTAGTATCACGTACATCGCATTAAGATTTCGTTTTTCTTCGGCCTGAATGAATGGACGAGTGTGTCAATAGGCCGATCTACAACCTAGCCAGCCGATTGATCCCGTTATTATTCTTTTTCCGATTAATAATTCAGTATTGCTGTTTCCCTAAGAGGTTCACTTTTGTAATTTGTTTTTTTTTTTTTTTTTGGATATAGCTAAAATATATCAGGTTTAATTGCACACCGGTGAAATTCCATCACACTGGAAAACATTTTATCCGCGATGAGGTTATAGACTGTATGGAAAACATTAAACCGACATGGGATCAGTACTTTATGAGAATGGCTTTTCTTGCAGCTTCACGATCAAACTGCACCAGAAGAAAGGTTGGTGCAGTTATTGTTAAGGACAGAAACGTGTTATCTACTGGTTATAATGGTCCACCTTCTGGCACCGTGCATTGTGATGTTGTTGGCTGCATTCGTGATGATCTGAATGTCCCTTCCGGTGAGAGACATGAACTCTGCCGTGGACTTCATGCTGAACAGAATGCAATCATCCAGGCAGCAGTGCACGGTGTCAGTATAGCTGGCGGAACAATATACATCACTACCCACCCTTGCGTCGTCTGCTCCAAGATGCTTATGAATGCAAAGATCCAGGAAGTTATATATGCGCAGGGGTATCCAGATGAACTTGCTGAGTTGATGCTATTAGAAAGTGATTTGAAATTACGTCGCTTCGAGTTGCCGGAAAACGAAGTAAAAGCCATGTTAGGCGATTTCTACGCCAACATCCCGGGAAGCGACTAAAGTTTTTAGATAAATAATATACTAAAAAAATTAATTAATTTTGCTCAGAGTGGCACGCCCGCCACGACTATGGAGAGTATGGTTCCATAGATTGATGTGGCAAAGTAGACTACAATAAGGGCAATATTTAGGTAACTACGCCCCTTTTCTCCTATGTTCGTGTCTTTGAATATGTTGCCAACGCCATTAAGGGCGTGGTAAGTAATGATCCACACAAAGACTATGAAGAAGAGAAGCCACCATGGATTGCGAAGGTTTTGTATGACCTGAGTAAAGAACTGAATAGGATGGCCAAAGTCGATATGCGCCACGAAAAGGTGCACGCCGAGGAAGAATATTAGGAACACCCCCGATCCAGCCTGAAACATCCTTGATATTGAACCCATTGGTCTTTTGGTTACACCATATTTGTTTTCAGTTTCCATTTAGCTCGCCCCTATAAACATGTAAGCATAGTAAAGGAACACACCAAGTACCACCATTGCTATTCCTTCAAACACTATGAACATTACCTTATTCTTCTGAAGCCCGAAGCCAAACTCATTGAGAGCAAGCCGTATTCCGTTTGCGCCGTGATAGAAAATTACCAGCGCCAGTAGGACATCAAGAACAAGGAACGAATCAAATGGCCCATATGTCACAGTTGTCACCAGCTTGTTGTAAGTTACTGCTCCGCTGAGAAGATGAGAAAGAACAAAGAGATGCAGGTAGAGGTAGAAAACTATCACCAATCCACTGAATCTGTGCATTGCAAACGCAAAATAATTCCAGCCCTTTCTATAAAATTTCACCCAACCTATAACGCCTTCATTCAGGTTCCGAACACTTTCATCCATTTTATTTTCCCCCAAATAACTTTTGAAATTCAAGACCTAACATCGAACTGCGCAATTTTTGTATCGCAAAAGAAGGATTGACCCCTTTCGGGCAAACCTCTGTGCACTCTCCTGCAAAGTGGCACCTGGAAGCGCCCTCAGTACCGCTGACGATTTCAAGTCTCATTTTCTTACCTTGATCCCTGTTATCGGCAATAAATCTCCACGCTGCAGTTAAAGGTGCAGGACCCAAATAATCCTCATCGGAACCCTCAATTGGGCACGCTGCCATGCAGAGACCACACTTGATACACATAGAATAGTCCATGTATTCATCGAATTGCTTCGGCGTCTGCAGCAATTCTTTCTGATAATTGCCATCGTCGTTTCTAATTATGTAAGGCTTAACGGCTTTGTACTTGTCAAAAAATGGATCTATATCAACAGCCAGGTCGCGCAAGATCTTAAAGTGTTTCAGAGGCTCTATAACTATCTTGTCCTCCTTAAAATTGTCAAGTACAAACGAGCAAGCCATATGCGGTTTGCCATTTATTTCCATTCCACAACTACCGCATATCTCCATACCGCACGAGTATCTAAAGGTCAGGGTTTGATCGAGATAGCCTTTGATATACAAGAGCGTTTCAAGGACCGTGGAAACCTTGTCCTTTGGCACCTTAAAAGTCTGCATACTTGATTTCCCATCTGCATCCGTTCTTTTTATTTCAACAGTATATTCATCCATTTACAAACACCTCAGTAGGACCTGACTGTCGGCTCCCACTTCGTCTTAACAACCGGTTTATAAGAAATCTGAGGACCATTGAGCGAATAAGTTGCTATTGTATGTTTCATGAAATTCTTGTCGTCCCTGTCAGGGAAATCTCTTCTGTAGTGTGCACCTCTACTTTCCTTTCTCATTATCGCGCCAATGTTAATGACCTCTGCCAGATCAAGCATAAATCCGAGCTCAAGTGCCCATTGCAGCTCCATATTAAATCTGGATGATTTATCCTCTATTGTTATTCTGTTATATCTTTCCTGGTAGGACTTGATGTTTTTAAGACCCTGCTGCAACAAATCTTCTGTTCTGAATACTCCAACATTTTTATCAAGATTGATCCTTAGGTCATCTCTGATCTTCGCTATATTTTCTCCTCCATTCCGTTTGAGAAGGTCCTCCCAGATCCTCTTTTCCTCATCCATAACCGACGAAGTATTAACACTTGTGAAATCGTGTGACTTAGCCCATTCTGCAGCCACTTTCCCAGCAACGTTGCCCAACGCAAGGCACTCATTTGTAGAGTTCGAACCTAGCCTGTTTGCACCGTGAATGCTCACGCATGCATTTTCACCGACCGCAAAAACATTTGAATAAAGTGTCGTTGTCTTAACGTTGGTGTCTATTCCGCCCATAGTATAATGTGCGGCAGGATGTATTGGTATTGGCTCCTTGTGAGCATCTATTCCATTGAACTTCTTCGCAATTTCTGTTATCATTGGCAATCTTTCATCAAGGATATCTGATATGCCAGTTAGATCCAGATACACATATTCCATATCGCCATATTCGCCTTTAATGCCTCTTCCGGCCTCTATTTCCCACATTATAGCTCTTGAAACAACATCTCTGGATGCTTTTTCGAGCTTATTTGGAGCGTATGTTGACATGAATCTTTTCTTCTCGCTATTGAGGAGAATACCACCTTCGGCCCTAGCGGCTTCGGTAATGAGGATCCCTGAGGGCACGAGCCCAGTTGGATGAAATTGCATGAATTCCATATCTTTAAGTGGGATTCCTGCCATGTAAGCTATACCATCACCATCACCAGTCACAAAATGCGCGTTTGTACTGAACTGATATAGCCTTCCGGCACCACCAGCGGCAAATACTATAGACTTTCCCTGGAAAACCACAAAGTCTCCAGTTTTTATGTTTATCGTGGTAATGGCGTTGAAGAGGTTATTTTGGACGATAAGTTTGGTAGCAAAATACTCATTGTAAAAATGTATATTTGGATACATGAGTGCTCTGCTGTAAAGCGTTTGCATAACATGAAAACCCGTCTTATCTGCAGCAAAGACGGCTCTCGGAAAACTGAGAGCTCCAAAGTCTCTCTGTGATATAGTTCCGTCCTCGTTTCTGCTCCACGGACAACCCCAATGATCCGTAGTGTAAATCTGTTCCGGAACAAGTCTAACAAATTCCTCTATAGCGTCCTGATCACCCAGATAATCACTGCCCTTAATCGTATCATATGCATGCAGATCAAAACTATCCTTTGGATTCAATACTGCGCTCGTTCCGCCTTCGGCAGCCACAGAATGAGATCGCAACGGATAAAGCTTAGAAACCAAGCCTATGGTAATCTTTGGGTCATATTCAGCCGCCGCAACAGCAGCCCTCAGACCGGCCATGCCGCCACCTAGGATAATTACATCCTCTTTAATTGTGTCCAAGTAAAATCACGATTAAGGATATCAGCGACAAATAAAGTTTTTTTCGTCCAGAAATAGTACCTAACGTTTTACCTCCATATGTAAAATAGCGATCTTTCCATTATATATTTTACATGCTTCCATAACTTTTTAATGACGTATGTGAAGAACAGGTTTTCATAATCTGCTTATCATTTTTGAGAGGAAACACATGGTATCCCAATGGTTACTAAATTGAATTCGCAATATTTACAGAGTTTTGTGCGAGTATAGATTTTCATGCGATTTCAGCACCTTTGGCTTACGCCTAGTGTAATTACAGAGAAACAGATTCTTTATCATTGCATATACCCATAATCAAGCTCTGGGCCTGCGGCGACTGTTATTGAAAAGGTTAAAATACCAGTTAGTAATACATAGTTGTCAACAATCGGTTGACAACAGGTGAGGAGAATGGTTGGAAAAAAGAAAGATAGGGATTACGGATCTGATTGGAATAATGACTTTGACGATTTCTTCGATGACTGGGGATTTGATTTCGATCGCTTCGAAGAGAGAATGAAGAGAATCTGGGGTAAATTACTTAAAGATCCAGATGTCAAAACATACGGGCCATATGTTTATGGATTTACTTATAAAGTTGGACCCGACGGAAAGCCTCAGTTTGAGGAATTTGGCAACTTGCCTGAATCTAAACCTTCACGCTACTTCCCGGTGACAGAAAAAGACGTTAGGGAACCCATAACAGACATGAACGAGGATCAGAACAAGGTTTACATCACTTATGAACTTCCAGGAATATCAAAGGAAAACATTGACCTCAAAGTATTTGACAGAAATGTCACACTCGAAGTAAAGGAAGGGCCGAGAAAATACTTCAAAAGCATTGACTTTGATTACGATCTGAAAACGGACGGCACTGTTGCAAAGTTTACAAACGGGATTCTTGATGTTACCATAGAAAAGGCCAGGAAACCTGATGCAACTGGAAATAAAATAAACATACAGTGAATAAATTATGACAGACTCAAGCCTGGACGAATTTGTGAGCGCTATACTCAATAACACTAGAAGGGAGATACTAAGGTGTCTCACTCTAGATGAATCTTATGCGCTCCGGATCAGCCGATTGGTTGGCATATCCCAGCAAGCCGTCATAAAACAGCTCGATCTTCTGGAGAGAGCTAACCTCATTGAGTCTGTAGGAACCTTTCCTAGCGAACTAGGAGCTTCTCGCAAAATATACAGGCCTCGCGGATTCTCCACCCTTGTCGCTGATTATTCCAGAAATTTTATAGACATAAGGAAATATGAAATTCCCGTTGAGAACAAAAAGGAAGAGATCAAAGAAAGATCCGATCTTCGGGAATTCCTTTCTAGTTTAATTGAAATTAACTCCGATATTGAAAATCTCATGACGGAGAGAAGCAGGCTTATAGCCAAGAAGGACCATATCCTGGCAAATTTGCATGACTTTATTGTTGTCTCGGTAAATGATCGTTTCGCAAGAGAATTACTGTTGGATTACGTAGACACATTAGATTATAAGACCGTATCAGAAGAAAATAGTGTTCCTGAAGATTACGTACGATCGCTAGTAAAGACTTACTTGAGTTGATTTACTGTCTTTGAAAATGCCTTTACAAACCTATCTTCCGTATCATCTAACTTTGAAGGTATTATGAGCACAGTGGGCGAGGTCTCATCTCTATAATCAAGCAGGTTTCGCACGCAGTCAAAGATTATTCTTTCGCCAGGCTGTGAAATGTTAGAAAGAACACATATCATGCTGTCTTCGTTTACAGCCCCTATGTTGTAAGTTTCCTCCAGAGTCATAAGTCCACGCACTGCTTCTTCAGGGTACATTGTTTTACCCTCCTTCAGGTCAAGGAGAACTAAAGTATGAAAACCAAGTTCTAGATTCCTTTTTATCTTTAATAAAATACTTTTGGGAAGAAATTTCTCGCTCAGGAATGGCAATGAAACCGGCGGGGCCATCTTGTACAACAAAAAACCGGCCTTTGCAGGCGCCGTAGTGACAATCGAGGCATTCTCCACTAATTCTACATCTATCCCATTATTCAGGGCCGAAAGGCGTAACTGGTTATGAGTGGTGGCTGACAGTGGATCCCCGACAACAAGAACGCATATATCATGTTTCCTAGCAAAAGACAGAATTTTTTCTTCGCCTTCAACGTCATCGCGCTTAACGGGCTCTGCTTCAATCCCATAGCGATCCTTCAATGATGAAATGAGGTCTTCAGGGGAGACTGAGGTGTAATTTTCAACGTAGACCTTATCAGCCTTTAGGATGATATCTAACTCTTCTATCGTGATGCTCTTTATTCCCCTCAGGCCAGTCCCAAGCAAATGTAACATATCAACTGCTTAAGAGATCTTCCTCTATTCTGACAAGTTCATTAAGCTTGGCAAGCCTCTCGCCACCGATTGTCCCGGTCTTGATAAATTTGGAGGAAAACGCTACTGCCAGATGTGCAATAAAGTCGTCTGTTGTTTCCCCACTCCTATGTGATACGGTGGTTTCCATACCAGCATCAGAAGCCACCTTTACGGCTTCTGCTGTTTTGCTAAGGGTCCCTATTTGGTTAACTTTTATAAGAACACAATTTGTGGAATGCAATTTTGCACCCTTCATAATCCTATCTGGGTTGGTCGTATAAAGATCATCACCAACAATAAGACTCTTTGATCCGACACCCTTAGTAATTTCGGCAAATCCCTCGAAATCCGTTTCATCAAGTGGATCTTCAATATAGTAGAATCCGAATTCCTTCGAAAATGACCTGGCGAAATCTATCTGCTCGTCCCGACTCTTTACGCCTTTTTTGTATACGTATTTTCCTTTTTCGTAGAATGATGACGCCGCAAAATCCGTCCCGAGAAGAACTGGCCTCTTGAATTCGGATGATATTTCTTTTGCTGCACTTTTTACTATCTCTACGGCTTCAAGATCGCTTACGTTTGCTGTCCATGCCTTTTCGTCTCCCAATCCAATGCTTTCTTTAGGAAATTTTTCAGAAAGGAGCTCACCTATTCTATGGTGGACTCGAGCATTTATTAGCATCGACTCGAAAAAGTCCTTGCCCTGACCTGACACAAGAAATTCCTGGATCGTTGTTCCGTTCTTAGAATGTTTTCCACCGCCTATGACGTTACCCATGGGTCTGGGTAGACTATCCGAGAATGCCCCACCTACATATCGGTACATCGGCATTCCAAGTAGATAAGAGGCCGTCTTTGCACAGGCTATTGATATTGCCGTCGCAAGGTTGCCACCGGCATTGGCAAAATTTTTTGTTCCGTCTACTTCCATTAAGGTTGTATCTATAAGCCTCTGATCAAAAATGTTCAACCCAAGCAACTTTGAAGCAAGTTTCTTTTGCAAAAATTCTAATGACGAATCTGGTCCACCCTTAGGGAATGAAGCTACCTCTGTCTTACCGGTACTCGCGCCGGAAGGGGCCGAGCACATTCCAGTAAGCCCACCAGCGGATACTTCAACCTCAACCGTAATGGTTCCTCGCGAGTCAAGAACTTTTCTTGCCTTAATTTCGTCAATATGTACTTCCATCATAAAACATAAGCGAATAAGATAACTTAAATGTTACCAGCTTTTTCCGATTCCGGTCAAAATATATTTCTATCTTATGCGACGGGGAGATTGGCACTTTCTCACACTATAACAGAATTCAAAGAATTAAGTTATCTCTTTCATTTTCAAATATTTTAATAACGTCATCATGTGCCAGATTGAATTTTGGTATTGGCTTCCTTATTGCCTCACTTGCAACTATGTCCCCAATTACTGCTGCATTAGTGTAATCAAAATTCTCATTTAAACCCATGTAGAAACCCGCCCTGAATGCGTCGCCAGCGCCTATTGTATCATAAACGTCCGAAACTTTCCTGGAACGTACTCTGGTAACTCTATCTCTGCTACGGATCTCAACGCCTTCTGTCCCTTTTGTTATTATGAACACTTTGCCGAGATCGAAAAGTTCCTCCTTCTCAACACCAGTGATCGATGTTACCATTTCGAGTTCATGGGAATTCAGGAACGTGATATCCGATACTTTGATAAAATCCAGTATTATTCTATTTGTATAGCGATAGGAAATTTCCTGACCAGGATCGAAGACTTTTACGTTTCCATGTGAATTCTTGAGAATGTCAAGATAATCCTCCGGTGGGCCTGTTCCAAAGTGCAGATACTGGAAGCTGTTCCAATCCTCGTTCAGCCCCTTCGTGAACGGAATGCTCATGGGTCCTTGATTTACATAGTACACCTGTTCCTCCCCATCCGAAACGGAGTAACACACAGGCCCGAATGAATCTTCATGAACAACTATGTCCGTAAGATCTACTTTTAACTCCTTCAAATACCGAAGAAAATCGGAATGGGATCTCCTTGAGACTGCAGAAACAGATACAAACGGTATTCCCAGATGAGCAGCTACAATAGAAAAATTACCAGCAGTGCCCCCGAATGCCTCATTTTCAGAAATTACGTTCACAGATCCCTTCTTAGGCAAGAAGGGAACACGTATAGTAACATCAATATTGAAATGACCAAAAAATGCCAGAAATCTCTTTTTCATCGGTTCATGATAACTTTTGAGTAAAAAATGATTCCTTATAGCCCTAGTTTTAACTGTACTTTAAGCATTGAAAAAAAAACGTCTCTGTCGGAATCGACGTCATCGTACGCAATTTTTGGATCAGCAACAAAATCAAAAATCTCAGAATGTAAAGAAAGAAAGTTGTTGAAACCATCGGGAAAATCGTGTACAATATACCCCTCTTTTGTTGTTGGAGATATGCCGGATTTTGCTATGGCCCTTGAAATCTGACTTTCACCAGAGACTAGCATCAGGAACACAGATTCGGGTTTCAAGATTTTTTTGGATTCCTCAAAAATCCTCAATGAGCGAGAATAGGCTTCTTGTACTTGTTTATGCGTTCTGATAGAATGAGCATCAACCAGAACAAAAAAGCTGCCATTTTTGGTAGGAATTGAAGAGATTATATCGTTAATTTGGTCCTGATTCAATAATCTCTTTAAAGAAAAGAAAACAATATTAGGCAACGTTTGATCCAGCGACACCGCCTTTCCCGGAAACAATCTTCTTGACGTTAAGGAAGTTTCGGACGCTTGACAGGAAATTATTCTTCTCCGGTGTCTCGGTAAGTGCATTTTCCCACACATCGCTAATAGTGGAAACAGGTATGATTTCTATCTTATCGACATGCAGCTGATCCAGAACTATATCGTTGAAGTTAGCAGCAGGAACAATTACTTTCTTCATGCCAGCCTCTATTGCTGCTTCGACTTTTGCAGTCACACCGCCTACCGGAAGAACGGCTCCACGAACACTTAGTGAACCGGTCATAGCAACGCTTTGATCGATAGGGATGTTTTCTATCGCAGATATCACAGCTGTTGCAATTGATACACTAGCAGAGTCCCCTTCTACGCCCTCATACGTTCCAATAAACTGTATGTGAATATCCAAATCCGATATGTCTTTTCCACTAAGTTTCTTGAAAACAGCAGAAACGTTTTGAACAGCTTCTTTTGCAATTTCACCCAGTTTCCCGGTTGCAACAACGACACCATTACCCTTGTGTTGAGCAGGAGTTACTTCCGCTACTATTGGCATAACTATGCCAGTGTAATCCGCCATACCTGAGTTAGCGCCAACTACAGCGAGGCCGTTTACCATTCCCACGTATGCGCCTTCACTTCTGAAAGTCTGGTACGTCTTCCTCATTTCAATGGATCTATCAGCTACCTGCTGTTCTAGGGGTTTGCTGAGTGCTTTTGCTCTGAGAACATGATTTGCAGTAACTATATCTGCCTTTTCGCTGACCGCTATGTCTCCGGCTACGCGAATAAGACCGCCAAGTTCTCTCAGTCTTAGTGTAAGTTTGCCTCTTCTTCCAGCTCTTTTCTGAGCTTCTTTCATGATCTCAGTTACTGCAGAGGCGTCAAACTGCGGAATCTTCTTGTCTTTTACGATTTCCTGTGCTATGAATTGAACCAATTTGTGCCTATTTTCCTCGTTGTCGTCCATAGTGTCATTTACATATATTTCGTAACCATATCCCCTTATCCTTGACCTAAGAGCCGGGTGAATGCCCTGAATTGCGTCAAGATTTCCTGCAGCCACTAATACGAAATCGCAAGGGACAGGTTCTGTTTGTACCATAGCTCCAGCACTTCTTTCACTCTGACCCGATATCGAATATTTCTTTTCCTGCATCGCTGTTAGCAGTGCCTGCTGGCTTTCTATACGAAGCAGGTTCATTTCGTCGACGAATAGCACGCCCTTGTTAGCCTTGTGAATGTTTCCCGCCTCCACTCTCTCGTGCGCAGGGGTCTCAAGACCACCGGACTGGAATGGATCGTGTCTTACATCCCCAAGAAGTGCTCCAGAATGTGCACCCGTAGAATCAACGAACGGTGGCTTATCATTTGGATTATGAGAAACAATGACTTTTGGCACCATAGCCTTTTCCATTCTTATTGCAGGAGTCATTGCGAACATGAAATAGAGCATTATAGCGATCATTACGGCAAAAAGAAGAACAAGTATATCGTCGTGAAATAGAATCGTTCCGATTATCCCGAGGAATATAATAGTAATGGCTATGAAAAGTATACTTCTCGATCGATCCTTCTTTTCTCTTTCAGCCTTTATCTGATACTGCCTTACGATTTCTCTACCTTTTCCTGCAGGCAAGGTCTTGACCTTGGGACGGTTGGAATCCTCTGGATTCGGAAATACAAGTATATCTTCGAGTTCATCCTTAGGAAGAAAATCCACCATGGATTGTGCTAACATTGATTTACCTGTTCCGGGATCTCCAATTAACAACACGTGCCTCTTTTGAAGTGCGGCTTTTTTAACAACTTCCCTAGCCTCATCTTGACCGATAACCTGATCGAATAACAACTTCGGAACCTGGATGTCTTTTGTAGAAGCCAGATTTAACTTCTTTACCCAGGAGCCCACATCTTCGGTTGAGTTTTCCACGTATCTCCCATTTAATATGACTAATTAAGTTTTTCTTTAACAGATATTGTATTATTACCAGCAATAATAATTTTTACGTATTACTTTGTGCCGTTCATATTGGTGACATCCTCCCCCAGCTAACGCAGGGGGCTTCCTATTTCAACGATACATGGCTAATGCCTTCACGAATCAGGCATCCCGCGAGAGATATCTCCATAGGCGTAACTTCCCCCGCTGTCCGTGGGTACCCCTATCTGTATGAGGCCAAATTTCTTTATGTTTATTGCGGCATTCAGATCACGGTCGATGATGGGATCGCATTCATTGCAGTGATATGTGCGATCTGATAGTTTCAGATCATGCTTTATGTTCCCGCACTTTGAACACATCTTCGATGAAGGATCGAATCTTCCGATCTCTATTATGTTCTTCCCTCTTAACATTGCCTTGGTTTTGAGCATTATCATGAAAGAGGACCATCCTGCATCAGATATGCTCCTTGCAAGATTATGATTCTTCATCATTCCGGTTACATTCAGATCTTCCATTATTACGGCGTCGTATGCATTGAACATCCGCATCCGAGAGTTTGTTGTGGAAATCGATTCTCTGATTCGATATATGTTCCTGTGTCTTTGCAACTTTTATCCTTGCCTTATTGCGATTCTTTGATCCTTTTTGCTTTCTGGATAGCCTCTTCTGTAACAAGACAAGTTTTTTTTCTGATTTTTTGAGATTCTTTGGTTTGTGAATTTTAATTCCGTCCGAAGCAGTGGAAAATGACTTGATGCCCACATCGATACCAATAGACGTGACTACTTCAATCTCTACAGGTTCAGGTATTCTTTCCCCCTCCCAGCAAGTATTGAAACATAATGTTTTTCTGATGGTGTCTTTGTCACGGTGAAACTCCTCATCTCGCCTTCAATGTTCCTGCGCATGAAGAAACACAATGGAGTCTTGAACTTCAGGATCGATAGATGGTTGTCATTGATGGAGAAATGCTGAGGGACTGTGAATGAACCTCCAGCTTTCTTTTTCTTGAAATTAGGATAAGTAGCAATATTTCTGAAGAATCTACTATATGCCATGTCAAGATTTTGAAGCACTACCTGAAGACTCTGCGAATTGACATCACTCAGCCATTCATTCTTCTTTTCAATGAAGGGAGAAGGGACTGCATGCTCTTGCAACTCATCCTCTTTCCTGTTTCCACATACTGTCTATTCCGAAGATCAAGGAAATGGCCCCGAACAAAGCGGCATGAACCGAAGTGCTTTTTCAGAAGAATCTTTTATTCTTTATTAGGGTACATTCGGAATCTGTAAGCGTTGAACATGCTGTTTAAGTAATTACATGTGACTGCTTATATATTTTGCTTGTTATTTCATTGACATAGCTTTTCGCTCGCTTTCATCCCCTATCTTGCGAAAGGGAAATTCTCGCTCGCAAGTGTTAAATATTGTAGTAGCTCATAAAATTGGCAATAGAAACTTAAAAACCGCTATTGACGCAACGATGCTGGATGGGATCGTAAGAATAATGGAATATTTCGCAGCTTTGAGCGATCTGAAAACAGAATCTATTAGTCTCTGATACGCATTCTCGTCACCCATTCTAACTCTAGCTGCAACAGTACTTGCGCCAATTTTAACATCATCGATATTACCTTTAGCTAGCCTCACTGATTTAACAATTAGCTTGACTACCGTATTGATTTCGCTGCTCTTTCCTAGTGGATTTGAATCAAGATTATTTGCGTTTAATGCATGGTTATCTGTGGTATATATCTCTAGGTCCGCAATTTCATTTTTTAGGATGTCTCGTGCTGCCTCTACAACTTCTCTCAGGATGTTGTTGGAATCCGTAAGGGTAATGGCATAAAATCTGCCGTTACTCTCAGTAACAAGGCTTTGAATTCCCATTGTCCCCAGATCAGGTAATGGCTCATTTATGCGATAATAACCTAAACGAGCTGGCGAATCAGCGGACAGTATTCCGAGCTCTTCCACAAAAGCCTGGCCCATCCCTTCGCAGTTATCAAGTTCCTGACCCTTTTCTACAAAGAAATTTTGCCCATCGATGAGAGCAAATTGTTTAACTGCTTTGCTTTCAACATGCTTTATCACGCTTAGTCCTTCGTTCAATTTTATATCATCAAATGAGGTCTGTTCAGGTATTATTGCTCCGAAAGCAAAATTGCCAAATTTCTGAATCCCCAGAGAGAAGTTGTTGTACTCAAATCTTCTGAATGGAGAGATCGTCGTTGTGTAACTCATTTTCTTGAGGGACTTCTTTACACTTCTTGCAATAGCATCAAGGTCTTCTTCTCCAGCACAATTGTTACTGTTTGTTGTTGTTGTGTGAAAAACCATGAGATCGGCCTGGATTTCGTGAAGTTTTGTTTGCAATCTTATAGGAAGATCACTTGATCCTAATTTACCAAACGGACCCGGGTGAACGTAGGGGAAAACCATGGTTACGAGACGGCCACCATCTTTCTTAATTACGTCAATTGTCTTCACGGGCACTGATCTCGTATTCGTGTACAACTTGGAAAAAAAGTTAATTCCTGTGTTCATATATTTATGGTTGTTATTATAATTTAAAAACAGATTTATTATCTTTGTTGCGCTTTCACCGTACTCTTTTGAAAATTTATGCGTTGTAGTTTTTATGAAAATTATGCCAGCGACAATATATATTATTGAAGAAATTATTGCTGGAATAAGGACATACCAGCTGTGATAGATGATTGTCAGAACTATCATTGATGAAAATGTGTAGTTGAGTGTAGGTATCGTTAACTTTGAAACCTTATCCGAATAATATATGGCGAGGATTAGGACGCGAAGAAGAGCTGCGGAGGATATAGACAGAAGTAGGATAACTTCCAGATTCTGAAATATGCGAGAATAGTAGAGTATCCAGAAGAAAGCAGATGAAATAAGAAAAGCCAAAAAATCTAGGTACATAATCCTACGAAACGGGAAATATGTACGGCTAATTCTAATAAAAAATACATCGAATAATATTAACAAAGCATATGATCCAAGAATGCCGAATAGTATAAAAATAACGTTTCTAATAAGCAAATAATCTACTACCAAAATAACAGACACCAGGATCAAGAGCTGCCACCATTTTGGTGAGCGCTTGATCATTTTGCTCAGATCTGAGAATCCTTTTACCTTAGTTTTGCTTCTAACCAATGAAGTGTGTATTGCTAACTCACATTATATCTTTTTCTATACCCTTCTATTCCATACGATGCGATTATTTATCACAACTTAGGAGGTTGGCATCATGTCATTTATTTTTAAAGTTCTTCAATGTTGTATACAAATAAATCAATAAAGAAACAGAGATTATTTGGTAGGATGGGGTTATGAATGCACTCAAGATTTTGGTCTCGCGTAATTCCAGAACTTTCTTTGGGGATATCCCAACGTAGGTTGCCAGTTGCTCGATCCATAAGATTAGCATATGGGCATACATGTGCCCAGTTCCTTATACGGGCAGTTGTATTTTATCTCCGAAGTTTTACCAATTTGAATGTGCCATATCCATATAGCACTCTTACGTAACTCGGGATGGTAAAATCAAAGTTGCCGATGTCTATATAGAGATAATTGATACCATTAAGTTTTTCTGGTGAAGAAACAACAATGAAATTTTCAAAACCTATTTTTTTTATCACTCTCGCTGATAATTGTTTGTTTCCTCGCCCAATGAGAAAACCCTGACCTCCAAGTGGGGAAATGACGATTTTAGTGGGATCGGCTTCAGCTTCATAAATTTCCTTTTCGGATAGATCTCTTGCTACGATTTTACCATTTTTAATAAGATCGAAACCGAATGTAGTTCCATCATCGCCATATAATTTTTTTATTTCAAGGCATGTAGAACCTGGACCCACGATATAATTGACATCCTGCTTTATTATTTCTTCTATATATTCAACTATGTCCATAATATTACTATCTGGATATTCCCCTTTACATGCCGTAACGATCATAGGAGAAGAAGGTATTTTTAACTGACCATACAAGGACATAACAAGATTTCCTGCAGAGTACTTATTTTCATCAACATATATTACGTCCCCGCTAACGATTGTCCCTTCGTCTTGGGAAAGAAGCGATCTTAACACAGAAACAGCATCTTCTACGGATATCGAGAACACTGAACTAAACATCTTAGTTCCTGCTGGGACACCGAGGACTGGTATATCCACTCTCGCATCGACAAGATCCTTTGCTGTCCCGTCCCCCCCAAAGAAAACAAGGATGTCTATGGGATAATCCCCAAGCGCACAAACAAAGTTCTGAGTATCAGCCCTAGATGTAATCTCAGGGGCATTATAGATAACATGAAAATTTTCCAATGGTTTCTTGTTAAATGCCTTTGCACCCATGTTTCCGCTTGCAGTGTAATAGGTTACGTTTGTTTCAGGTATCAGGTCAAGGAATCTTTCAGCCAGGCTTAAAGATACAGACTCAGGGCAATCTTTGAGAGAGAGACCATCGGATCCCTTCATGTTAAAAAATTGGCCGCATCCTGCAATGGGATTCACCAAAAATCCAACATTTTTCTTGCTCATTTGACCACTTGGATTTTTTCATAGGTCCCACTGAAAGTAGAGTTAAATGCGACAATGTACCAATAATCTGGCACAGTCAGCGGTTCTACCCTAAATGTGTAACTGCTCGAAGGGCTAATGTTAAGGTTAAGTGAGAGTACTTGAAAACCAGAACTAATCATCGCAGATGAACTGCTTTTGTTCGACGGAAAGAATAGAAACGATAGATTTTGCCCACCAATACTCATAATCCTTATGGATGAATTTTGAATGTAGCTTGTAACCACGAATGGCTGGACCTGCTTATTGGATAAGGAAACACTGATAACCCTATTCGGGATATTTGTGAATTCAACGGCAGACGTAACATTGATCTTAAGGATCCTAACACTGGTTGAACTTTGAGCTGAACCGGATTTTACGATAATCGTGTAGTTGGAGAAACCGTAGGATAAATTCTTACCGGTAAATATGGTGACTTGGTAGAACGATTGCTTTCCTGGAAGGACAGAATCCGATATTCCGGAAATGTCGTACTTTACAGTCGGAGTGACACCAAACGAGGGAAATACTGTCACGGCGCCAGTATTATTGAGGCTAAGGTTAAAATTTATCTCCTGTTGACTGTTATTGTAGATCAGGATATCTGAGTCTGGAACGGATAGATGAAACGTATTGTATGGAACGTGCAAGGGTAATGGAGCTATCCCAATCACTAGCACAATGAACGCTATCACTGTCAAAGATTTTCCGCTTATTGACAAGTGACTCAGATTATTCAATGGTTGGGGCCCCTTTGCACCAAACAAAAGTGCAAAAACCGCCAGAACGAGAACTGGTGGATACAGGATAGCAAAACCCACTATTACCACAACAGAGACGTAGGACAATATGTAAGAATTTTTTCCGAAGATTCCTGATGAAATTAAGCCACCATCGAGGAATCCAAGCGGTAAAGCGTTATATGCAGTTATTATCAGACCAACAAAGCCCGCAAAACCTATAGGGGTGAGAGAACTCGATACCGGGAGACCAGCAAAGAGAAACATTTGTGAAATGAGTGAGCTACCGATACTGCTTGTTGAGTGTGAAATGGAATAAAAATGCAGGGAACTGATGGTAAAAAGTGCACCAAATATATAGAAGAACATGGAAATGAACAATCCAAAAATGAGTGAATAAGCACCTGTCTCGATCATAACTTTTCTGTTTTTGAATGAATCGCTTCTTGAATTAAGGGATCCCATTGTCCCCATTCCGAGAGGATTCGGGATGAACACAGGGAATTGATATCTCATACCATTCTTATGAAGTGCGACAAACCTGCCAATCTCCCTACTTCCAAGTATTGCTATAATAGGTATTGTGTAAAGAATGAGTGAGTATCCTAGGATCGCTGGAAAATTTGATCCTCCAATGAACACAGAAACGTAAGTGTAACCTACATAGATTATACTAAGAATCGTGGCCCCCACAAGAGCAAACTTAATTGTGGACTCCGATTTTCTTTTTGGTGACTTATCCAAAATAACTATCGAATCTGGATCTCCCTTGACAGTGAATGCAATGAATCCCATTCTTTCAACTGCATTGGACAAATTATCGAATACGCTGTCCGGGTAGGAATCGAGATGATCGATGCTGACAGTTAGTGTCTTTCCGTCATAACTTTTGTCCACGCACTTATATTTCGAACATACTAACTTCTCAATTTGTTCAGATTCCGTCTTATCCATTGGCTATGAGACCTCAATCAATCTAAATCGAAAACCTTCCTTATTAACGTTTCATTAATCGATTCTTGACTCTTAACGATAGAGTTGTTGTTGGATCCTGATACTTCTCCACCGATACGTGACCTGAGAATATTTGCCATTTTGTTACAATCTATTGCGCCACTGGATATGATTGTCGTTTCATAAACATCCCCTGTTCTCCTGCTTATGATTGAAAATGGATGGAGTTTGAAAATGGCCGAAACAAGTAGCTTGTAGTCTCGATCTTCGAGGTCATGAGATATGAATATCCCTTCAAGTTCATTAATACGGATCTTGGTTGCGGAGGAGATAAGAGTTTCTATGAATTTTCTTTCGTTTTTCGTTTGCTCCTTTTTATAGCGTATATTTTCGTCAACAATTCTCAAAAATGAATCTTTAAGGCCCTCGGGACTTGGCTTGATCTTGCCTTCCACGGCCTTGATTGTGAAATATTGGTCCTCAACGAAATCAAGAGCCGCAAAGCCAGCCGAGAATATAATACGCTGTATACCTTCCTGGACTGTCTCGGTTTTTATAATTTTAAGAAAACCCAATTCTCCTGTTGATGCAACATGTGTTCCTCCGCACCCCTCTACATCGACCCCCTCGATTTCCACAACCCTAATTTCCTTTCCATCGGGAACACCACCCTGAAAAAGACGGAACCCGAAGGTGCCAATGGCCTTGTTCCACTCAATGTTTCTAACTCTTACTTTTCTGTTTTCGGTTATAAACTTCAGGCAAGTTTGCTCAATTTTCCTTATCTCATCATCTGAGATCTTCGCATAATGTGTTATATCAAGTCTTGAGTGCTCAGTTCCCTTCTGCACACTGCTCTGCCACACATGATTTCCGAGGACCATCCTGCAAACACCAAGCAATAGGTGCGTCGCGGAGTGATGAACCATGAGCCTTCTCCTTCTCCAGAAATCAACGTGCCCAGAAATGCGTGTACCAAGCGGAATAGGCGACGAGAGCCTGTGAACAATACTGCGATTGAATTTTTCCGCCTTTAACATATCCACCTTTTTATTTCCTAAGGCAAAATAGCCAGTGTCAGTTGGCTGTCCACCACCTTCGGGGTAGAAAGCGGTTTGATTTGTGATTATATTATTTCCCTCAGAATAAAGAACTACGGCTGTAAATTCCGATATTGATGCGTCATCGTAATAAAGAGGCCTGGTATGTATATCTGGAAAGTGTTCAACTTCACCTTTCGAAACGACGCCCTGATCGTGTATAGAGACGACTAGTTTACTGAAATCACCTGGGATCTCAATATTTTTTCCAAATTTTTCTCTCACTATCTCTGTCGATTGTTCTGGAGTTATCCCGAACGAATCATACAGGAGTACGAGATCATCTGGTGCAAGAGTATCGCTCTTTCTGAACACACGCTCGACAATGCCTACAGCTCGACTTTTAAGATCGTTGTATTTTGCCTTCTCCATAGGCATTATGGTATTGAGAAATTCCGAAGGAAAGTTCGGGATTACATCCTGCATATTTGTGCTGTGCCTGATTATTAGATCTGACAGATCGACATTTATGCCAAGGTCGTCGATCATTCTTAGACTCCTTCTTATGAGAAGGCGAGAAAGATACCCTACCTTCACATTTGAGGGAATGACATAATCCGAAAAGAGAAACATGAGTGATTTAGAATGATCAGCAAGTGTGAAGAGAGACCGGGCCTTATCGAACAATTCTTCCAACCTTTTCATGTCAACGTCTTTCTTTTCACGCCTAATTCTGCCAAGTGTGTTTTCCAGCAACTCACTCTTATCAAAGGGTTCGAGTAAGGCAGCTTCCATTGAAAAAACAGATAGAATCTCATTATCTATCTCTCGATCATCTAGGAGCCCTAGAAGAAGGTCTATGACATCAGGCATAACGGCATGATAAACTGTAGGAGTTCCCTGAGATAACCAAACAAGACGTTCAAGCCCATACCCTGTGTCGACAATTTCCATATCCATTTTCGAGTAATTCTTTCCTTCGATCTCTACGGGTCCATTTGGATCTTCCTTCAGATCCATGAAAACGAGCGTGGCAACTTCCAGACCGGAAACAAAAACCTCAAAGGCGTTTCCTCCGTTTCCACCACCAGACCAAGGCTTTTCCTTGAACGTAATAAGGCTCGAATCTACGCCTAATCCCAGAGTCAGGAAATCATAACAGTACTTTGTTGTCTCTTCCTTCCAGTACACTTTTTTATCCGGGTAGTTGAATGCATCGTGACATAGCATTTCAAAGCTGGTAAGATGCCTGCCCGTAGCTCCTACAAGATCAGTATCATTCATTCTTATGGACGGTTGTGACATTACCAATGGGTTTCCGGGAGGCTTAACTCTCCCAGAGGTTACATGAGGCTGGAAGTCGTAAATTGATGCGTTTACCAGGAGAACATCGTCACGCCATCTTGGCACAACGGGATAAGGTTTAATGAACGTGTGGGTATTCGAGAAAAAACCAGTGAACGCATCCCTCATCTCCTTCAGAGAATACTGCTTGTTCACAGGACTATTCCCGATAAAGGAATATGAATCGCACGGAGGATCTCCACATGTTACCCTATTTTTGTCTTTAGTCCAGAAATATTTCCCACATTTTACACATTTTTTCTTAATGAACTTTTCCGACTTGAAAAATTCAAGATCAAGATTTCCATTTTCGCTACCAACCACATCATTCACCCTAAACTAAAGCTTAACTTAATCATTTACCTTTGCACAAGTCAGTATAAGGTAGTCTTTCTTTATCTCCATGGCATCAAGATCGAAATTTATTATTTCGAGCTCAGACGCGCTGACCGATCTCAGGAGTTTCTGTATCCCGATACCGGCTTCACTGTCTACAGAAACGGGACTAAGCCATTCTCCAAAAGGAATTGACCTTCTTACAAGTTGAGATTCTAAGACTTTGAATCCGTGATTCTTCACCATATCATCCCACTCGGAAAATCTTAATGCAGCGACGTGCGAAGGATCTCTCATGGTTTCTATTCTGTTAAACAGGTTCAGAGTATCATTTTCGGGTCGAACAAAGTCGACCAGGCCAAACTTCCCTCCAACCTTCAAAACACGGCGAACTTCATCCAAAAACATACTCTTATCTTTAAAATGATGGGCTGCCCGACGACATGACACGAGATCAAATGTTTCATTGCCAAAAGGGAGGTGCTCTACGGACCCCAGTACAAATTCAATATTACTAAGCCCGAGATTATAAGCTGATTTGATTGCTGAGTCGAGCATCTCCTGCGTGCCATCAAGCCCGTATACCATACGTGCTATCTTCGCAATTTCAATTGCGGTATTACCGGTTCCTGTTGCAAGATCTAGCCCGACAGAATCACCGGACACATTAAGAGCCTCCAGAAGCATTGACAAATCCTCCCCCGATCTATGGGACTTGCTCTTAGTATAGTAGTCCACATTTTTGGAAAAAAAATCATGATAATCAGTCATTTTTGAGCATTATAATGATGCATAATATACTATTGTCTCCTTCACTGTTGAAATCGGGTTGAACAGACCTTTAAACCGATCACCTAATTCTCTGCATAAAGACAAAATAGTTGGCCTTAGAATACGGGCGAAGATCGATTATGTCCAAAATCTTGAAATGCGGTATCATGCGTAAATTTGTTTCCAGGATTTCATGTTCCTTCCCCTTGCTTGAAATTGCATTGATCTTTAATATGAGGATCGCACTATTTACCCCTGGGAAAGCATTAACGTTTTCATTGAATATTTGAACTTGGTTTCTTTGGGAAATGTCCTGATACATAACGTTGACGTTGTCCACAAAAAATTTGTACCTTTCCGGAGAATTTGCATCATCCAGGATTGGGTATATATTTCTTCTCTGCTCAGCCAGGAATAGTAATTTTGAAAATGGTTCAATTGCCTTTTCTACTGCGTAAATTTTTCCAGTTATAGATATGTCCGAAATATGGCTTACCGTCGTACCGGACGAGGCGCCAAGATAAAGAATCTTACTGTCGCTAGTAAAAGGAAGATGCGAAAAACCTTTTATCAGTGCTGCAGCAAGTTTACTCCTTTTAGGATTCCATTCCCTGGCATATTTTCCCCCGCTGTGGACAACGTTTTCTCCGTAAACTGGCTTACTATAGTCACTAATAGTGAATGCCTTGCCCTTTGACACACTATATCTTACAGATTTATCATTCAATAGAGGTGGAACAGAATATAAGTTAAAAAAACTATGTATAGTTATGCTGATGAGAACTTTTTCGAACCACGATGAAATTCGCAAAACTTTAATCTGTCATAGTATTTGTGAATGATCGATATGTATTGTGAAATGTGTGGGCGCAATGTTCCAAAATTAACTAAGATACGCATAGAGGATGCGGAACTGAATGTGTGTGATAACTGCCTGAAATTCGGAAAGCCTGTTGTGGAGCATTCAAGCACTAAGCCACACTATCAGGAAGATATTCCTGCAGTGACTATCCCGGTGAAAAAACGCGCGTATCCAGTTCCAAAACCTAATACGAAAATGAGGGTTAAAGATGACATAGAATCACTTGAACCGGTCCCTGATTTCCATTTACTCGTCAGAGAAGCCAGGTCTAGAATGGGCTTGACTCAGGAACAGCTGGCTGAAAAAGTACTTGAAAAGAAAAACATCATTTCATCTATAGAGAGAGGAGGTTATATTCCTGAGATTCGGACATTGCGAAAACTTGAAAAATTCCTGAAAATTCAGTTGGTGGAAAAAATTGAATAGTAATATATCTGGATGGATTATATCTGATTTTAGAACAATTGTCTGATTTCACTAGTGAAAAACTAAATATAATGTCCCAGGTTACGTAGATAGGTAAATAATTTGAGGATAGAAGTAGGGCAGAAGTTTGATTTCGAGATAGACAGGGAGGATATAGAGGACGAAGATTGCAATACAATCATAGCTACCTGGTACCATGACGGGAACCCTATCTTTGTTGAACTTTATCCAACAAAGTCACTATTGTCTGAACTCAAGAAATTCTTTAATACAACATCCGAAAGAACTGCGCTTGTTTCTATAACTCGAGTCTCAAAGTCAAAGTACATGGTAAGACCTACGGTTGTAGTGCTGAATCATCGCCCAAACCGCCTGAATGAACTTAGATAACATAAAAGATAGTTACAGTCCTATTCGAAAGCTGTTTTTAAAGAGTGGAATACAATTGTATAGATAATTTTAAATTTTATAAACTCATTTACAACTGATGAAGAATAAAGATCAAAACAATAAATCAGAAGGAGATTTTTTCCCGAAAAAGATTATTGTGGCTTTCGATGGATCAGTGCCATCCAAAAGGGCGTTCAAAACTGCGCTCTCTATAGCCAATAAGTACGGGTCAGAGATTACGGTTGTACATGCCGTTGCTTTTCCGATAGGTGGTTACGGTACGGGAGAAGCTTATTTTGATTGGGATGAGTACTATTCACTCGCTAAGAAAAATGTATTAAAGGTTCTCAATCCATTGATTAAAGAGGCAAAAGCCGAGGAGGAGGATGTGAAAAGCGTTTTTACCAGTGGAACTACCTCAGTTGCTGAGTCTTTGCTTGAAGAGGCAAATAAATTAAAACCGGACCTCATAGTTATGGGTTCCAGGGGACTTGGAGGGTTCAAGAGCTTATTGCTTGGTAGTGTCTCTAATGCCGTTGTCGCACATTCAGATTGCCCAGTATTAATAGTAAAATGAATATTATCTTTTTTTTATTTTACTAACGATCAGGCGCGAAAATCACGCTTTAGGGAGATTTTTACCTGGTCAAGAACAAGGGCAAAGCCGAAAGTTATGCCGAGCGCTATGAGTACGTATATGTAAGGCAATGGGCTCACGAGAATTCCAAAGACCGAGAGAAGCGATATTGCTATTATATCGAGTATACTTGCTGTCATCAGAAAAGTACTTGGCCTAGAGGACCACATACGTCCCCTCTCCCGTACCACATATACGGTTAATTGACCGCTGAATACTAGCATGTCAAATATGAAAGTGTGTATTTCTAACTGCGTCATTCTAAAGTACAGCGCTACCCATAGCGTGAAAAACGATTCTACAAGGACGGCTACTGACAGTATTAGAGAGGACCTGATTAGGCTTCGCGCGCTCCATTTTTCTGGGTGCATTGAATACCTTGCATTGTCGGTTGCTATTGACATTGTAACAAAATCATTAGCAAACAGCAGAAGGACTATATCAAACGGTGTTGTAACAAAAAAACGAACCACAAAAAATGAAAGTGTAAGAAATATTGCAACCTGAATTGTCTTAACGATCTTGTTTATGGTATAGGTTAGCATTCTTTGGAATATCCGTCGTCCCACTTTTATTGCGTTTACAATGTCACTAAGACCCTCATGGGTAAGAACCATGCTGGCAGATGCCTTGGCTACATCCGTAGCATTGGATACAGCTATCCCTACTTCAGCTTGCTTGAGTGCCGGAGCGTCATTGACTCCATCACCAGTCATTCCAACATAATGTTTCCCCTTTTGGAGATCCCTCACGATTAATATCTTATCTTCTGGAAAAACCTCTGCAAAGACATCACTGTTTATTATTTTGGAAACCTCGGATTCCGAACTAGCTAATCCCTTCAATTCATCGATACTACATACACGCCCGCCAATACCTACTTCCGTGCCGATCTCATTAGCTATGGCAGAATTATCTCCCGTTACCATTTTTGGAACAACGTTAAGATTCTTTATTTCTTGTATGAATGCTTTGCTATCTTTTCTTGGTGGGTCGTACAAAGGAAGGAGCCCTACAAGATCGCACTTTTTGCCATCTCCTATCTTACCTATTGCAATTACCCTGAAACCTTTTTTCGAGAGTTTATCTATTTCCCGGTGATATGCATCTACGTTGGTAAAGGTTGCAATGCCGGCAATGATCTGAGGAGCGCCTTTCATGACACTTATTGTCTGATCTGAGAACTTGATTGTAGCTTCGGTTCTCTTAGTTTTAGGATCAAATGGCACGAATTCTTCCACACTGAATTCAGGCATAGCCACATTAGACTTTTTAAAAGCTTCAATAACGGCAAGATCTATTGGATCCTGGCTAGATTCACTTGAGGCCAGGTATGCGTACTTCAACACATCCGAATCCTTGTATACGCCGTAAGGTATAGGTATTCCTGCAGTCAGCTTATTTTCCGTGATTGTCCCGGTCTTGTCCAGATTCAGGACATCCATTGACGCGACGTCCTCAGCAGAAACCAGTCTTGTTACAAGGATTCCATTTCCAGATAATTCCCTAGCACCAAGAGCCATCGCAATAGTAAATGTTGCTGGTAGCGCAACGGGAATAGATACAATTAAAACTATCAAAGCAAATGGAATTACCGATGAATAACTTATGCCCATTAAAAGGGAAAATACAACAAGAATAGCGACAAGAGCAACATCAATAGCGATGAGGTACTTGACTATGTTCAGTATGAGTTTCTCAAGATGAGATTCGGATCCGGCAGCTTTTACCAACTCCGTTGTCTTTCCAAAGAATGTTTTTGAGCCTGTTGCAACAATGATTCCTGTTGACTCGCCATTTTTCACCAATGAACCGGAGTATGCCATATTGCTCTTCCCGTAGTCCACAGCAATAGACTCTCCAGTCAGAGCAGACTGATCAACTAGTACATGTCCATCAATGATCTTGATGTCTGCAGGAATTATGTCTCCAGACCTTATATGGATTATGTCCCCTGGGACAAGAGCGCTAGCTTCAATAATACTCCAGGATCCATCACGCCGAACCCGGGCTTTGACATTTAATCTCTGCTTTAATAGTTCTACAGCGTTTTCGGCTCTCTTTTCTTGAGTGAACGCGATAATACCGTTAAAAACAAGGAGAAACGCAATAATGTACATATCTAGGAATTTATCTAAAATATAGGTCAGAATGATAGCTACCTCAAGCATCCAAGGAACTGGCGCCCAGAATTTTTTTAAAAACGCGAATACTGGATTCTTTTTTTTCTCCGACACTTCGTTTTTTCCGTACTCCGTAATTCTTTTTCCGGCTTCAGCGCTGGATAAACCATCAGCACTTGAAGATAATTTGGCTAAAGTTTCACCTATTGTTAATTTCTTGAACTCGCTATCTTCAGCCATTGATTTGGGTATTGCACCAAATTATTAGAAACTACCCCATTATTTACTATAGTCCTAATCTCCAGTCAATATTAATCAAAGATGCTCGTAAGTGAATTTGACTAATCCGAATGAACCGTTGCCAACAACAGCTGTCAGTCTATAATATTCTCAGTTAAATACTGTTTATGCATACTTAGAGAAATTCAATTACCTTGAAACGACAAAGCTATGGACTTTCGCCTTTGTCTTTACTTTTTTTATCTTGTCCCCATTTGCTTAGAGCGTATCGCAGCCTCTAGATTACTGGTAGATTGAGTTACTTGCTCTTTCTCTGCATCAGATTCGCACATGGGATCATTGAGGAATTTTTTAGCCAAGTCTATGTGATTCATTGCCTCTTCAAGATTATTTTTTTGAAGGTATATATTGGCTAGGGTTAGTTCGGATCTTGCCGCATCAAGAATTCTTTCTGGATTGCGATAAGTAGTGTCTGAATCTATCCTTGATTCTATATGAACTATGTCCTCATTTTGGGTTGTCGCACCGCTGTTCGTGACTTGATTTTTCTGATCTCGTATATAGCGTGATCTCATCGTAGAACTGATTATCATCGAAAGTACGAACACGATTATTATGCCTATAAACATATCCTCGCCAGAAACAACGCCAATAAAATACAATAAATAGAGAACACCATATCCGGCTATCAATATGATCAATGACATATACCTTTGAAGAGGAGGCATAGGCTTTATGTTCGCAATATTAGGATTGGCCTTATAGTAGCGCACATAGTTAATGAGACGACTTGTTTCCCGCGTCTGTGGGCATGTTGGATCTTGAAGTGTTTTTTCTGCCTCACCCATCATTTCATCTGATTTTGGAACATTCCCTATCTGCCTATAGAGCTGTGACAGTTGAAGCTCAATTTTTGCTATCGTTATGCAGCTAGTGCCGTCTTGACTCTTCCCCTTTTCGTTTTCTAATGCAGCCTCTAACTGCGTGATCTTTTCTTCAATTGTAGCCAAATAATTCAGCTCCCTTATCTCTGCCTTATCAACGATACTAAAAAGAGTATGGCAATTTACCTTAAATAGATTTTAGATCATTACACTCGTAAAAATTACACAGAAACTATTGTCGATTCCTTCGTCTCCCTTAGGCCATCCCATGACATTATTGCTCTTGTAGAATACTTAAAGCCTCATTGAACTCTGTTTAAAAAATCCGAATCTACAATTTAAATAGGCGCGATTACCATCTCAAATGAGCGGAAATGCCTTTTAAGGGGAGAACGGGACAGCAAAGGTGAATAAAACCTTCATTTTTTACATTTTTGCTTGCCCCAAACATTAGGTCAATTTCACCAATCTTACCCATGCTTATTATTTCTGCCAACAATATCGCTCGCATCCATGCTTAAAAATTATTTCATGATAGCAATAAGGGATGGACGAGTTCCGCCAATATATCTATACTTTGTGATAGTTTCAATGGGATTCGCATACTGCTACGAAAAAGCAGGCGTGTTTAATCTTCTTTTTTATCTTGTAGCCTTTGTATCGTATGGATTTCTCCTTGTTTCCATAAATCTATTTGACGATTATTTCGATTATAAAAATGGGATAGACAGACCGGATAGTCCGAACACTTCGTACAGAAATCATCCAATATTTTATTATCGACTGAAACCAAACCGACTCCTGAAACTTGCCGTGGTTTCAACCGTTCTTTCTTTCCTGATCTTTTTTGTGCTCTCTGTGGTTGAAGACAACTACACGATGATCCTGTTTGAGGTCGCAGGAATATGTATTGCGTACGGTTATACAGGTCCACTGTTCGAATTTAAGTACAGAGCTCTTGGGGAGATCGTACTGATGCTATCATTCATTCTAATATTCAATTCAATTGTTTTCTTCCAAATTGAAAAAGTTTCATTGAATTCTATACTTTTGTCTACGCCATTTTCAGTTCTTCTTTTCGTATTATTGTATATCGGAAATTTCAGAGATATTGAAAATGATAGAGGGAAAATCAGGACTATTGCAGTTTTACTTGGAAAAAAGAATAGCATTATTCTTATGGAAGTTGTCTCCAGCATAGCTGTAGTAGTTATCGTACTATTTGCGGTTTTTAAAATAGTAGGCCCAATTTTTCTGATCACGCTAGCCACATTCCCATTTCTAATGTTGTTCTTTCATAAAATTGGAAGCATGCCGGCTAAGGATATAGAAAACTATTATGGTAAGATAATCTCACTTTATGGCATCTTATTTATTGTTTCTTGCTTAATCTGACTACATTATGTTTGTGCTGAACTACACAAACGCAAAAGAATAGATCAGGAGGTGTCTTGAAGATACTAATGCCACCTTGAATAGGTTTTAAAAAAAATAATTGTAATTCGGATTTAACAAGCGATAATGATAACTTAATTACAACTGTGTTGCATAACTCCCCTGTATAGTGAAATACAGGGGAGTGATTGGCTTGTATGACACCAAAACCAATCACTGCTGTAGGTAATAGAAGAACAAGAAGGTATTGGATCGGTTCAAACAGAAGGTTTGACAGGTATAACAGATCCCTTGTAAACAGGATCGAGGACCTGATTGATCCGTCATTTCTAATGAACTGGAAGGAACTCCTGGAAGATAACAATAGAGGAAAGAAAGGGCATCCTTACAAGACCCCAAATGCATTCATAACATTCCTTGCCAAGCTGAGGGCAGTATACAACGTACCTTTCAGATCACTTGAGGGAATTGCCAGAGTATTTGCAAGGATCACCGGCATTGCAATCGTTTCCTATACAAGCATATTCAGAAGGATAAGGAAGATTGCTCCAAGAATTCATGATCTCCCGATGAAGCCTGTGGACTGTGCCATTGATTCCACAGGATTCAAGATCACCATCAGGGGAGATTATCTTGGATCAAAATGGAACAGAAGGAGAAGGGGATTGATGTGCTCCCTTTATTATTTGTACAGTTTACAGTTATAAGAGAGATAATATACTACGATATAGATATAAGGGGGAGTCCAGAGGGGGTTTTTTGAAACTCCTGCACACTCCCAGGAATATGGTGATC